>NZ_JBEZKG010000006.1:177798-427492 GCF_040651535.1 Streptomyces sp. NPDC048420 | reverse complement strand
AGGTGGTTGGCGGTCCGTTGTGGTGCAGGCCGGCTGCAACCCCTTAGGGGCGCGGGGAACTGCGCGACCAGCCCCCCACCGGGCCGCGGCCGCCATACGACATCGCGAGGCACTTCCCTGGGCGCCCGGCCCAAGCCCAGCGCAGCTGTCCGCGGGGAACTGCGCGACCAGCCCCCACCGACCCGCACTCGCCACACGACCTCGCGAGGCATTTCCCTGGGCGCCCGGCCCAAGCCCAGCGCAGCTGCCCGCGGGGAACTGCGCGACCAGCCCCCACTGACCCGCCCCCGCCCAACAACCAGACCCGGCACCCTCATAGGCGCCCCGCCCGAGCCCAGCGCAGCTGCCCTCACGCGCCGTCCCGCCCCACCGGCACCTTTGACGTACTCTCCGGTGCCCCGGGGGCGCTGCCGCGTCGGGCAGTGAACCTTGTTGCCAGTGGTTCCGTGTAGCGGGCCGTCAAGGGGCCCAGGATGACCAGGATGAGGACGTAGGCCGTGGCCAGGGGGCCGAGGGAGGGTTCGATGCCGGCCGAGACCGCCAGGCCCGCTATGACGATCGAGAACTCGCCGCGGGCCACCAGCGCGCCGCCCGCGCGCCAGCGGCCCCTGGGGGAGATCCCGGCTCGGCGGGCCGCCCAGTAGCCGGTGGCGATCTTCGTGGCCGCGGTGATCAGGGCGAGGGCCAGGGCGGGGAGCAGGACCGGGGGGATGCTCGCCGGGTCCGTGTGGAGGCCGAAGAAGACGAAGAAGACCGCGGCGAACAGGTCGCGGAGGGGGCTCAGGAGGGTGTGGGCGCCCTCGGCCACCTCTCCCGAGAGGGCTATGCCTACGAGGAACGCGCCCACCGCTGCTGAGACTTGGAGTTGTTGGGCCACGCCCGCTACGAGGATCGTCAGGCCAAGGACCACGAGGAGTAGCTTCTCCGGGTCGTCGCTGGAGACGAAGCGGGAGATGAGGCGGCCGTAGCGGACCGCGATGAACAGGACCAGGCCTGCTGCGCCGAGGGCGATGGCGAGGGTCACGCTGCCGGCCAGGAGGCCTGCTCCGGCCACGAGGGCGGTGACTATGGGCAGGTACACCGCCATCGCCAGGTCCTCCAGGACCAGGACGCTCAGGATGACCGGGGTCTCCCTGTTGCCGACTCTGCCCAGGTCGCCCAGGACCTTCGCTATGACGCCCGAGGAGGAGATCCAGGTGACGCCCGCCAGGACGACCGCCGCCACCGGGCCCCAGCCCAGGAGGAGGGCGGCCGCGGCGCCGGGGAGGGCGTTGAGGGCGCCGTCGACCAGGCCTGCGGGGTAGTGGGCCTTGAGGTTGGTGACCAGGTCGCCGGCCGTGTACTCCAGGCCGAGCATCAGCAGGAGGAGGATTACGCCTATTTCGGCGCCTATGGATACGAACTCCTCGCTCGCGCCCAGAGGGAGCAGGCCGCCCTCACCGAAGGCCAGGCCGGCCAGGAGGTAGAGGGGGATCGGGGAGAGGCGGAAACGGGCGGCGAAGCGGCCCAGGAGGCCCAGGCCGAGGATGATCGAGCCGAACTCGATCAGGAGGACCGCGGAGTGCATGCTTCCTACTCCCGACCGAGGATCGCTGCTGCCGCGTCCACGCCCTCGCGGGTGCCCACGACGATGAGGATGTCGCCGCCCGCCAGGCGGAAGTCCGGCGCGGGGGACGGGATCGCCTCGGCGCGGCGCAGGGCCGCCACGACGGAGGCTCCCGTGTCGGTGCGCATCTTCGTGTCGCCCAGGACCCGGCCGTTCCAGCGGGAGCCGGCCGCCACCTCGATGCGTTCGGCCACCAGGCCCAGGTCGGAGGTGTAAAGGAGGCTCGCGCTGTGGTGGGAGGGCTTCAGGGCGTCGATCAGGGCGCCCGCCTCCGAGCCCGTCAGGCGCAGCGACTGGGCGCAGGAGTCGGGGTCGTCGGCCCGGTACACGCTCACCGTGCGGGCGCCGTCGCGGTGCGCCACCACGGAGAGATGGCGGTCCTCCCGGGTCATGAGGTCGTACTGGACCCCGATCCCCGGCAGCGGCGTCGCCCTCAGGCGTGGAGCAGACACGTTTCTCCCTTGTGTTTCGCGTGATCACGGATGCGGTTTGCATGGTGCCAGTACCCCGTACGGTGGCGATATGGGTGACGTGACGGATATACGCGAGCGGCCGGACCCGGCGACGCTGGCTGCGGAGACGTCGTGCGGGGCAGAAGAGGGGAGCGGAGGTCGGGCCGTGTCGTTGTTCTGGCGGATCTTCTCGCTCAACGCCGCGGGCCTCGTCGTCGCCGCCGCGCTGCTGCTCGGGCCCGTCACCGTGTCCACGCCCGTCCGGCGGGGGGAGGTCGTGGTCGTCCTCGGGGGGCTGGTTCTGTTGCTGGCCGCCAACGCCGTCGTACTGCGGGTCGGGCTCGTTCCGTTGCAGCGGCTGGGGCGGGCCATGGCCGCCGCGGACCTGCTGCGCCCCGGGGTGCGTGCGCCCGTCTCCGGTCCTTCCGAGACGGCCGCGCTGATCACGACGTACAACACGATGCTGGACCGGCTGGAGGCCGAGCGCGCGACCGGCGCGGCCCACGCGCTCTCCGCCCAGGAGCGGGAGCGGCACCGCATCGCGCGTGAGCTGCACGACGAGGTCGGGCAGACGCTGACGGCCGTGCTGCTGCAGCTCAAGAGGGTCGCCGACCGGGCGCCCGAGGAGTTGCGGGAGGAGGTCGGGCAGGCGCAGGAGGCCACCCGGGCGGGGCTCGACGAGATCCGCCGGATCGCGCGCCGGCTGCGGCCCGGGGTGCTGGAGGAGCTCGGACTGCCCAGTGCCCTGCGGTCCCTCGCGGCGGAGTTCACCACGCACGGGCTGACCGTGCGTCATCACGTGGGCGGCGAACTGCCCCGGTTGACCGAGGAGTCGGAGCTGGTCGTCTACCGGGTGGCCCAGGAGGGGCTCACGAACACCGCGCGGCACTCCGCCGCCGACCGTGCCGAAGTGCGGCTCCAACCGGTCGCGGGGGGTGTCGAGCTGCTCGTGCGGGACAACGGGAGCGGTCTGCGCGGGGCGGCCGAGGGGGCCGGGATACAGGGCATGCGGGAGCGGGCGCTGCTGGTGGGGGCCGCGTTCTCGGTGGAGGCCGGGCCCGGGCGGGGGACCGATGTGCGGTTGCGGATACCGGTCGTGGCGGGGGTGCGGTGATGGCGGGGCCGACCCGGGTGCTGCTCGCCGACGACCACACGCTCGTACGGCGGGGAGTGCGGCTGATCCTGGAGGGGGAGCCGGATCTCACGGTGGTGGCCGAGGCCGGGGATGGCGCGGAGGCCGTGGAGATGGCACGCGCGCGTGAGGTCGATCTGGCCGTGCTGGACATCGCGATGCCCCGGATGACGGGGTTGCAGGCCGCGCGTGAGCTGTCCCGGCGGCTGCCTGACCTGCGGATACTGATCCTGACGATGTACGACAACGAGCAGTACTTCTTCGAGGCGCTCAAGGCCGGGGCCAGCGGGTACGTGCTCAAGTCCGTCGCCGACCGCGATCTCGTCGAGGCGTGCCGGGCCGCCGTTCGCGACGAGTCCTTCGTCTATCCCGGCGCCGAGCGGGCCCTGGTGCGCTCCTACCTCGACCGGCTGCACCGTGGCGAGGACCTGCCCGCTCGGGCCGTCACCGAGCGCGAGGAGGAGATCCTCAAGCTCGTCGCCGAGGGGCACACCACGAAGGAGATCGGGGAGCTGCTGTTCATCAGCGCGAAGACGGTCGAGCGGCATCGGGCGAACCTGCTGGCCAAGCTGGGTATGCGGGACCGGCTGGAGCTGACCCGCTACGCGATCAGGGCCGGGCTCATCGACCCCTGAGGCGTGAGTGCGAGTGGGGGTGCGTGCCGCGTCGCCGCCTCACGACATACGCACCCGCCAGGCCGAGCCCGCCGAGTGCCAGCGCCACTCCCACCGCCCGTTCGAAGGCGGCCGGGCCCACGCTGCCCCCGCTGCCGCCCTGGACGCCGAGCGTCGGAGCGACCGTCGCCACGCTCGCGACGGAGGTGTCCCTGCGGGGCAGCACCTCGCAGGCGAGGCCGTCGTCCACGCCCTGGTCCTCGTCGAGCCGGTTGGGGTCGGAGCGGTCGAGGTCGAACCTCGCCTGCGCGTCTTCCTGGTAGACGAAGTCGGCGCAGTCCAAGTCGTCTCCGGCGTGGGCGACGCCGGTCAGCGGTCCGGTGGCCAGGATGACCACCGCCGCGCCGGTGAGTGCGGTGCGTATTGCCATGGGTCGTGCCTTTCGGTGGGGCCTGAACAGCCGTCACCGCGACCCTAGGAACGCGCCCGGCGTTCGGCCCGTGGTGCTGGGCCGAACGGGCGCGCCTCGTCACAGAAGGGTGTCCCAGTCCTCGTCGAAGTCAGCGGCGTCCAGGAACAGCACGTCCGACGGCTGCTCCGATCCCCGCAGGGACTGTTCCGTCCAGATGCACTTGCCCGTGGGCGTGAAACGGGCGCCCCAGCGGGTCGACAGAGCCGAGATGAGCTGGAGGCCCCGGCCGCCCTCGTCGGTCTCCGTGGCGCGGCGGATCCGGGGCATGGTCTGGCTGCCGTCGTAGACCTCGCAGATCAGCTCGGCGGTGTGCAGGAGACGGAGGCGGACCGGGCCCCGGGCGTGCCGGACGACGTTGCCCACCAGTTCGCTGACCAGGAGTTCAGCGGTGGGGATCAACTCCTCCAGGTCCCAGGCCGCCAGCTGCTCACGGACATGGCGGCGGGCCAGGCTCGCGGCCTTCGGGTCCTCGGGCAGCGGCCAGGAGGCCATCCGGTCCGCGGGCAGCGCGTGCAGCCGGGCGACCAGGAACGCCGCGTCGTCGGCGGCCTGCTGGTCCGTCGGCAGCAGATCGGCCGTCAACGTGTCGCACAGGCGTTCAAGGTCTACGGCGGTCCCGTCGGCGTGGGCCGCGCCGAGCAGTCGCGCCAGATCCGCCATCCCCTCGTCCATCTCCCGCTTCGCCGACTCCACGAGGCCGTCGGTGTAGAGCACGAGCAGACTGCCCTCGGGCACCTCCAGTTCGACCGTCTCGAACGGCGGCTCGGCGGCGCCCAGCGGTGGATCGGCGTCCGGCTCCGGGAAGTGCACGGTGCCGTCGGGACGGACCAGGGCGGGCGGTGGATGGCCGGCCCGGGCGATGGAGCAGACCTGGGTCGTCGGGTCGTAGAGCGCGTACAGGCAGGTGGCGTACGACGCCTCGCCCATGCCGCCGACGATGTCGTTGAGGTGGCCCAGGATCTCGCCGGGCGGCAGCTCCAGGTCGGCCAGGGTGTGCACGGCGGTGCGCAGCCGGCCCATCGTGGCCGCCTCCGGCAGACCGTGGCCCATCACGTCACCGACGACGAGGGCGACCTGGCCGCCGGACAGCGGGATGAGGTCGTACCAGTCGCCGCCCACGTCCGCGCCTGGCCCGGCCGGCAGATAGCGGGCGGCCGCCGTGCACGCGGGCAGGTCGGGCAGCGCCTGGGGGAGCAGACTGCGCTGGAGTTCCCGGGACCGGGTGTGTTCGGCGTCGTAGAGCCGGGCCCGCTCCAGGGACTGGGCGACGAGCGCGGTGATCGTGGTGAGCAGGGCGCGTTCCTCGTCGTCGAGGACCCGCGGCCGGTCGAAGGAGACGACGCACACGCCGAAGGTGTGACCGGACGCCGTCAGCGGCAGGAACGCCCAGGACCGCTTGCCGCCGCGGGCCGGGAAGTCGGCCATCTCGGGGTAGAGCCGCGCGTACTCCTCGGCCGAGGACAGGAACAGCGGGACGTCGGAGGTGATGGTGTCCCAGGCGGGGTGGCCGGCGGCCGAGCGCGGGCGGCTGTCGAGCAGGGCGACGAACTCGTCGGGGTAGCCCACCGCGCCGACATGGTGGAGCCGGTCGCCCTCGACGGCCTGGACCATCAGCCCCGAGGCGGCGAACGGCGGCAGCACCCGCCGGGCGACCGCGTCCACCACGTCCCGCGAGGTCGTCGCCTTGGCGAGCTCCGTGGTCAACTCGGCGATCCGCACCGCGCGTTCGGCCGCGGCCCGCTCGGCGGCCTGCCGCTCCTCGGCCAGCCTGCGCTTCTCGGTGACGTCCTGGAAGTACAGGGTGCGCCCGTCGGGGCCCGGCACCAGCCGCACATGGAGCCGGGCGGGGCAGCTGTCGACGCGTACGTCGAAACCGGCGGGCTTCTCCTCGGCCGCCGCCTCAAGACAGCGGCGCTTGAGGTCCGGCACCTCGCGCGCGGCGGGCAGGTCCCACAGCAGCCGACCGAACAACTCCTCCTCGGAGAAGCCGAGGAAGCGTTCCGCCTCCAGGTTGGCGAAGGTGATCCGCCACTCGTCGTTCACGGCGAGGAAGCCGTCGCTCATGTTCCTGAGGGCACGGCTGAGCGCGTCCCGGGCGGTGCGCGACTCGTTGCTCTCCCAGCCGACGCCGATCATCCGCAGCGGCTCGCCCTGCTCGTCGTAGGTCGCCCGGCCGCGCGCCTGCGTCCAGCCCCAGGTGCCGTCCAGGCGCCGTACGCGGTACTCGGCCTCGTAGACCGAGTGGTCGAGGATCGCCTGCTGGGCCGCCGCGAGGGTGGGGGCCAGGTCGTCGGGGTGGACGATCCGCATCCAGTTGTCGATGCGACCGGTGAAGTCCGCGCGCCGGGTGCCGTACAGCTCCAGCGCCGCCTCGTCCCAGATCAGGTCGCCGCTGCGGATGTCCCAGTCCCACGAACCGACCTGGACCTCCTTCAGGGCCTGCCGCAGCCGCTCCCCGCTCAGCTCCGCCTGGGTGGGGCCCGACGGCGGCGGTGCCTGGGCAATCCGGTCCTCGGTCCAGGCGACGACGTCCCGCAGGAAGTCCCAGTGCTCCGGGGTGGGCTCGCCTCGCTCACCGGCGAGGACGGTCAGCGCGCCGATGCTGCGGCGGCCGCTGAACACCGGGAGGGCGGCGAGGCCGGTGCCGGGCCAGGCGACCTCCTCCGAGGTGTCCTGGGACAGCGGCACCCAGACGCCCTTGCCCTGCTGGAGCGCGCGGGCCGGGGCCAGCGGGCCCTCCTGGTCGACGATCTCCCAGGAGCGGGTGAGGGCGGGCGGCAGGCCGACGGACGACACCAGCCGCAGGGCGGACATCGGGCCGCGCAGATGCATGGTCCCGCCGAGCGCGCTCAACTCCCCCACCGCATGCCCGAGCGCCAGCCGGAAGACCTCGCTCTCCGTCGCACCAGGGGCCACCGTGCCGAGAAGAGTGAGCCGCGCGTTCATGGAGGGAACCTATCGTTCCCGTTTGTGTTCGAAACCTGCTTCACAGTTTCCGACCGGCCCGCCCCGTCACTTCCGCACTTCAACTGCCTGTGGAGCACGGCAAGTTGCTGACATCTCGGACGTGTACCGTGCCGTCGGACGGACAGTCTCCGATCATGAGGAGCGGCATGGACATCGGTGTCTTCATCCCCATCGGCAACAACGGCTGGCTCATCTCGAAGAGTTCCCCGCAGTACATGCCGACGTTCGAGCTCAACAAGGCGGTCGTCCAGAAGGCCGAGGAACACGGGTTCGACTTCGCCCTGTCGATGATCAAACTCAAGGGTTTCGGCGGTGAGACCGAGTTCTGGGACCACTGCCTGGAGTCGTTCACGCTGATGGCGGGCCTGGCCGCGGTGACCGAGCGGATCAAGCTCTACGCCTCGACACCGATCCTCGCCCTGCCGCCGGCGATCGTCGCGCGCATGGCGGTCACCGTCGACTCCATCGCCCCCGGCCGCTTCGGCATCAACATCGTCACCGGCTGGGCGCCCGGCGAGTACACGCAGATGGGCGTGTGGCCGGGCGACGAGCACTTCGGCAACCGGTACGCCCGGGCCGAGGAGTACGTGACCGTGATGAAGGAGCTGTGGAGCGAGGGCGTCAGCAACTTCAAGGGCGAGTTCTACGAGATGGACGACTGCGTGCTCTCACCGCGCCCGGCGGACGGGCACATCGACATCGTTGCCGCGGGGCAGAGCGGCACCGGCATGCGGTTCGCCGCGGAACACGCCGACTACAGCTTCATCCTGGGCAGCGGCGTCAACACCCCGCTCGCCTTCTCGGACAGCGCGGCCACGCTGGCGGACGCGGCGCGGGAGACCGGGCGGGACGTCGGGGCGCTGTCGCTGTTCATGGTCATCGCCGACGAGACCGACGAGGCCGCCCGCGCGAAGTGGCAGGACTACCACGACAACGCGGACCGCGCGGCGCTGGCCTACATGGCGGGGGAGTCGGCCACGGACACCACCGCCGACGACTCCTCCACGGCCCGCACCATCGTGCTCCCCGAGGGCGCCGTGAACTTCAACATGGGGACGCTGGTGGGGTCGTACGAGAGCGTCGCGGGGATGCTCGACGAGATCGCGGAGGTGCCGGGCACCAAGGGGATCATGCTGGTGTTCGACGACTTCATCGAGGGCGTGGAGAACTTCGGGACACGGATCCAGCCGTTGATGCGGTCGCGGGAGGGGCGGGTGGGGGTGGGCTGAGGGGGTGGGGTCGGGGGCGGTTCGGTGGGGTCGGGTGTGGGTGCTGGTTCGGTGGAGTGGGTGTGGCTGGGGCTGCGGCTGCGGCTTGCTGAGGTGAGGAGCGTCTTCGGCTGAGGGCCGGTGCGGGGGGCGGGCAGGGCTGGCCGTGCCTGTGGGCCGGTGAGGGGGCGGGGCTGGTGCCGTGCCTGAGTGCCGTGGCGACGGCGACGGTGTAGGCGCCTGTGCTGTACGACCGGGCTCACCGGCGGCGGGCTCGTACACGTGCCTGTGCGGCGAGGCAGGGGCGGGCCGGCGGCGGGCTTGGGTACGCGCCTTTCCGTACGGCCGGGGTATCGGCGCCTGCTCGTGCGCATGCCTGTGACCAGGCAGGGGCGGGCTCGTACACGTGCCTTTCCGTACGGCCGGGTCTCGGCGCTCCGCTCATGCGCATGCCTGTGCGGCGAGGCAGGGGGGCGGCGGGCTCGTGTGCAGGCCTTTCTGTACGGCCGGGGTTTCGGTGCCCGCTCATGTACATGGCTGTCCCCCCAGGCGGGGCGGACCGGCGGCGGGCTCGTACACGTGCCTCGCCGTACGGCCGAGTCTCGGCGTCCCGTTCGGGCACGCGCGTGTGCCGTACGGCCGGGGCTCACCGGTGCCCCGCTCGCGCACACGGCCGCGCCTGTGCATGCGGCGGAGCCGCAGGTGGCCGTGCCCCGCCGGCGGGCGGGCGCGCATCAAGCCCCTCGGTCGGTCGAGGCGCCGGTCCGACGCCCAGGTGGCTCGTCTCCACGGCCGAGAGGCCGTTCCCGTGCCTGGCGGCGGCACCGGAGCGGCCTCTCGGTCATGGACCACCCGCAGGGGCGTCAGTCCGTACCGAACTCCATCGCCGCCCGGTCCAGCAGGGCCTCGTCCTCCGAGACCTCGCCGCGGGACGCGATCGCCTCGGCGCCGCCCTCGGGGAGCTCCGGCATGGTGCCGATCAGCCCGGTAGCGGCGGCCTGGGAGGCGCCGATCGTGGGGCTGCCGGTGCCGATCAGGCCGAGGCCCGCGTACTGCTCCAGCTTGGCGCGGGAGTCGGCGATGTCGAGGTTGCGCATGGTGAGCTGGCCGATCCGGTCGACCGGCCCGAAGGCCGAGTCCTCGGTGCGCTCCATCGACAGCTTGTCCGGGTGGTACGAGAACGCCGGACCCGTGGTGTCGAGGATCGAGTAGTCCTCGCCCCGCCGCAGCCGCAGGGTGACCTCACCCGTGACCGCCGCGCCGACCCAGCGCTGGAGCGACTCGCGGATCATCAGGGCCTGCGGGTCCAGCCAGCGGCCCTCGTACATCAGACGGCCCAGGCGCCGGCCCTCGTTGTGGTACTGGGCGACCGTGTCCTCGTTGTGGATGGCGTTGACGAGACGCTCGTAGGCCGCGTGGAGCAGGGCCATGCCGGGCGCCTCGTAGATGCCGCGGCTCTTCGCCTCGATGATCCGGTTCTCGATCTGGTCGGACATGCCGAGGCCGTGCCGGCCGCCGATCGCGTTGGCCTCCATGACCAGGTCGACGGCGGAGCCGAACTCCTTGCCGTTGATGGTCACCGGGCGGCCCTGGTCGAAGCCGACCGTCACGTCCTCGGGGGCGATCTCGACCGACGGGTCCCAGAACTTGACGCCCATGATCGGCTCGACGGTCTCGATACCGGTGTTGAGGTGCTCCAGGGTCTTGGCCTCGTGCGTGGCGCCCCAGATGTTGGCGTCGGTGGAGTACGCCTTCTCCGTGGAGTCCCGGTACGGCAGCTGGTGGGCGACCAGCCACTCCGACATCTCCTTGCGGCCGCCGAGCTCGGTCACGAAGTCCGCGTCCAGCCACGGCTTGTAGATCCGCAGGTTCGGGTTGGCGAGCAGGCCGTAGCGGTAGAACCGCTCGATGTCGTTGCCCTTGAAGGTGGAGCCGTCGCCCCAGATCTGGACGTTGTCCTCCAGCATCGCCCGCACCAGGAGCGTGCCGGTGACGGCGCGGCCCAGCGGGGTGGTGTTGAAGTACGCCCGCCCGCCCGAGCGGATGTGGAACGCCCCGCAGGTGAGCGCGGCCAGTCCCTCCTCGACGAGCGCGGCACGGCAGTCGACCAGACGCGCGATCTCGGCACCGTAGGCCTGCGCGCGGCCGGGCACCGAGTCGATGTCGGGCTCGTCGTACTGGCCGATGTTCGCGGTGTAGGTGCAGGGGATGGCGCCCTTGTCGCGCATCCACGCGACCGCGACGGAGGTGTCGAGACCGCCGGAGAAGGCGATGCCGACGCGCTCGCCGGCGGGGAGGGACGTGAGGACCTTGGACATAGGAAGATTATGCATCAGAACGCATGGTCATGCAAAGCCCCTGATTGCCGCCCCTGACGTGATTCAGGTCATCCATGTTCAGGTCACCCGTCGGCCCCGCATGCCATCTTGCTCCTGCCTTCACGCGGCGCTTGCAACTTGCCGCAGCCTGCGTAGCGGCTGGTCCTGTCGGTGATGCGGTGCGTTCGTAAAGGTTCGGTGGGTGGGGTGCGTCCGCTGTCGCGCCGGCATGTGTGGCTGGCCGTGGTTCCGTTGCTGTTGTCCTTCTGGGCCCAGGAGGGAGCGGCGGCCTACGGGGCGACGCGGCCGTCGCCCTCGCTGGGCACCGGGCTGGACCACGTGTGGAAGTGGCTGTCGGGCTCGGACGGCCCGGGCCCGCGCTCGAAGACCGGCTCGGCGCACGCCGTCCGTGTCGCGAAGACGTGGCAGGGACATCCCGCAGGCAAGGCGCCCGGAAAGGGCAAGGGGCATCCGGCCGCCTGGAAGGCGCCCGACGGCACCCGGGCCGAGCGGTCGCGGTCCGGCACGGCGCGGTCTCCTGGACGCCCGTGCTACGTAGGCTCGGACGACAAGCTGCACGGCCACTGGTGGAACGTGAGCGGTTCGGGCAGCGCCGACTTCGGCTCCACGGCACGGCCACCGACAACGCCTGGCACGACGCGGTGCTCCGTTCCGACGGCTCCACCCAGACCCTGCACCTGGACGGTGCCCCGGCCGACCAGTCCAACACGCTCACCTACCTCGGCGCCGGCTTCGCCAAGGCCTGGATCGACTCGCCGGGCGAGGTCAGTCCCTGGGTCGCACCCACACCACGTCCGATACCAGCAACGACCTGCGCGACGACGTCATCAGGACGCTCCTGCCGGGCCAGACCGCGCAGACGGCCGGCTACGACGCGGCCGGCCGCCGTACGGCCACAGCGAAACTGGACTCCAGTGGCGCCATGCTGTCCTCGACCTCAGCGACGTACGACTACGACAACGACGGCCGGACGAAGACCGTCACCGACGCCCGCCGGCACACCACGAGCTACGACCACAACGCCCTCGGCGACCTGACCCGGCAGACCGAACCGGTCAGCGACACCGCCTCGATCACCACCGACTTCGGCTACGACGCCGCCGGGCACCAGACCGCGTAGACCGACGGCAACCGGGACACCACCTACTGCGGCTACAACTCCCTGGGCCTGCGGGCCACCAAGGAGGTCCCGGCCGTCACCTGCTACACCGGCTACACCGGCGCGGCGGACCGGACCACCGCGTACACCTACGACGAGCGCGGCCGCCTGGTGACGCAGACCGACCCCGGCGGCGTCACCGTCACCAGCCACTACGACGCCCTGGACGACCTGACCGCACAGACCGGCACCGGCGCCGCCACCGCCGACCGTCACTTCGCGTACTCCCTCATCGGACACCTGTTCGCCTCCGCCTTCGGCGGCACCTGGGAGTACTACGACACCGACGGCCGGCTGACCACCGACACCCTGTCCACATCCGCCGACGGCACGGTCGCCAAGGTCGCCTACGACTGGGACGAGAACGGCAACCTGGCCTGTTCCCCGGCCCGGACCAGGAGATCGCCGTGACCGGCCGAGCCGTCGTGGGTTCACGCCGAGGACGGAGGAGCCGCTCACCCCGGGACGGGCGCTCCCCGCAAGCGCCTACCCTTGACCCATGACCATCAGCAGCGACCGGAGCCCGGCAGTGGACGTTTCATCTCCGAAAACGTACGAAGTGCGCACCTACGGGTGCCAGATGAACGTCCACGATTCCGAGCGATTGTCCGGGCTGCTGGAGGAGGCCGGGTACGTGCCCGCCCCCGACGGCTCCGACGGGGACGCGGACGTCGTCGTCTTCAACACCTGCGCGGTGCGGGAGAACGCCGACAACCGGCTCTACGGCAACCTCGGCCGGCTCGCGCCGCGCAAGGCCTCGCGGCCCGGCATGCAGATCGCCGTCGGTGGCTGTCTCGCCCAGAAGGACCGCGACACCATCGTGAAGAAGGCGCCCTGGGTGGACGTCGTCTTCGGCACGCACAACATCGGCAAGCTGCCCGTCCTGCTGGAACGCGCGCGCGTGCAGGAGGAGGCGCAGGTCGAGATCGCCGAGTCCCTCGAGGCGTTCCCGTCCACGCTGCCGACCCGCCGCGAGAGCGCCTACGCGGCCTGGGTGTCGATCTCCGTCGGCTGCAACAACACCTGCACCTTCTGCATCGTCCCGGCCCTGCGCGGCAAGGAGAAGGACCGCCGCACCGGCGACATCCTCGCCGAGATCGAGGCCCTGGTCGGCGAGGGTGTCTCCGAGATCACCCTGCTCGGCCAGAACGTCAACGCGTACGGCTCCGACATCGGCGACCGCGAGGCCTTCAGCAAGCTGCTACGCGCGTGTGGCTCGATCGAGGGGCTGGAGCGCGTCCGCTTCACCTCGCCCCACCCCCGCGACTTCACGGACGACGTGATCGCCGCGATGGCGGAGACCCCGAACGTCATGCCGCAGCTGCACATGCCCCTGCAGTCCGGCTCGGACACGGTCCTCAAGGCGATGCGCCGCTCGTACCGCCAGGACCGCTACCTGGGGATCATCGAGAAGGTCCGCGCCGCCATGCCGGACGCCGCGATCTCGACCGACATCATCGTGGGCTTCCCGGGCGAGACCGAGGAGGACTTCGAGCAGACCATGCACGTGGTCCGCGAGGCCCGCTTCACGAACGCCTTCACCTTCCAGTACTCCAAGCGCCCCGGAACCCCCGCGGCGACCATGGACGGGCAGATCCCCAAGGAGGTCGTGCAGTCGCGCTACGAGCGTCTCGTCGCCCTCCAGGAGGAGATCTCCTGGGACGAGAACAAGAAGCAGGTCGGCCGCACCCTGGAGCTGATGGTCGCCGAGGGCGAGGGCCGCAAGGACGGCGCCACCCACCGCCTCTCCGGCCGCGCCCCCGACAACCGCCTGGTCCACTTCACCAAGCCCGACCAGGACGTCCGCCCCGGCGACGTGGTCACTGTCGAGATCACCTACGCTGCCCCTCACCACCTCCTCGCCGAGGGCGCCGTACTCGACGTGCGCCGCACGCGCGCGGGGGACGCGTGGGAGAAGCGGAACGCGGCCGAGGCCGCCCAGCCCGCGGGTGTCATGCTGGGCCTCCCGAAGATCGGGGTTCCCGAGCCGCTGCCGGCGGCCACGGGCGGCTGCGCGGCGCACTGAGCGACGCCGGGACTCAAGGGGCGGGGCATGGGGCGCTGGGTGGTGGTCGTCGACCGCAACATCGGCAATCAGAACGACGTCGACGAGGTGGCGCATTTCGAGGGCACCCAGGACGAGGCCCGGGCCCGCCTTTACGAGATCGCCTGCACCCACCGCCCGGGCGTCGCCCTGCGCCAGAAGCGCCGACAGGTCTACCGGATCGGCGACGGAGACGCCTACTACGTGAGCGTCGAAGGCGCGATGACCACGCACCGCCTGATGTACCGGCTCGCCGAGCTGGCGTGGAGCACCCATCCGGAGGCCTGGCCCTGGGCGTGGAAGTAGGCTCCCGACCATGCTTGTCGCCGCCGCCGTCTGCCCCTGCCCGCCACTCCTCGTACCCGAGGTCGCCGCGGGTGCCGCGCCGGAGATGGACGTCGCGCGAGCCGCGTGCACGGACGCACTAGGGGTGCTGGCCGCCGCCCGGCCCGACCTCCTCGTGGTCGTCGGACCCGCCGAGCGCAGCGGGCGCGGTGTGCTGCCGGAGGGCACCCGGGGGTCGTTCCACGGTTTCGGTGTGGATCTCGACGTACGGCTGGGTCGGGACGCGGAGTCCGAGCGCGAACTCCCGGCCTCGCTCGCCGTGGCCGCTTGGCTGCTGGACCACACCGGCTGGTCCGACGCCCCGATCGAGGGACTCGGAGTGGGGGAACCTCTGGAGCCCGAGCGGTGTATTGAGACCGGAAGGGGAATCGCCGCCCGGGCCGAGCGGGTGGCGCTGCTGGTGATGGGCGACGCCAGCGCCTGCCGCACGCTCAAGGCACCCGGTTATCTCGACGAGCGCGCGGCCCCCTTCGACGCGGAGGTCGCGCGTGCGCTGGGCACGGCGGACGTGGCGGCGCTGCAATCGCTGGACGCCGAGCTGGCGTACGAACTGAAGGCCTCCGGCCGGGCCTGCTGGCAGGTCCTCGCGGGCGCGGCCGAGGGCGCGGGCCTGGGCGGCTCGCTGCTGTACGAGGACGCGCCCTACGGCGTGGGGTACTTGGTCACGACCTGGTCCTGAGGACCGTAGGAAAGTCGTTTCGCACCCGGAAACGGCGGACGGCCGGGGGCGTCCTGCCCCGCGGCCGTCCGTCGGTGTGCCGTGCTGCCGTTCAGGAAGCGGGCGGCGGTGGGGCCGGTGGCGTGGTGCCGCCAGTCGGTCCCTCCGAGCCGTCCTTGTGCGCGAGTCGGTCCATGGCGTCCTTGGCCTTGCCCGTGCCCGTCTGGATCCTGTCGCTGTACTTGCCCTTGGTCTTCTCGTCCACGACCTTCGCGGCCTTGTCGAGGCCGTGCTGGATCTTGCCCCCGTGCTGCTGAGCAAGTCCGGAGACCTTGTCCTTGGCTGGGCTGAGCTTGGATTTCAGATTGTCCAGGAGACCCATCGTTCACCTTCCCACGCGGGGGCAGTTACGTGCGGGCGCCCTCGTCGGCCTCACGGTCGGCAGCCTCCTCGGTGGACTGCTGCTTGGGGATCTCGACGCCCTCGGCGGCGGCCTCCTCGACGGCCACCGTCGCCGTCGATCCGTCCGCGTCCTCGGCTGCGGCCTTCTCCGTGACGTCGGCCTCGGTCTCGTCCTTGTTCGTGGCCTCGGTCTCCGCCTCGCCCTCGGGCCCGGCCGCCCCCTTCGCGTCTGCCGCCTCGTCCGCCGCGGGCTCGGCCGTCGGGGTGGCGGCCTGTGTCTCGGCGGTTGACGCGTCCTCCGTAGCCTTCGACCTGCGGAGAAGTCGTGCGAAAACGCCCATATCCACTCCATACGTTACTCGTGCGGGGGAAATCCCGCGTCGTCCGGTGCGCCCGTTTGAGTCGGCCGGATCGCCGCCTCCAGGAACAGGGCGGCGGAAACCACGCAACTGGCAACGACCCCGGACGCGGGCCGTCACGTAACTCGTTCGAGGTGGCGCCCCGAGGTTTGCGAGACTGGGGCGGTGAGCAGCGCACCCCCCACCCCCCGCGTCATCGCCGTCGTCGGACCCACCGCGGCCGGAAAGTCCGATCTGGGTGTCTTCCTCGCCCAGCGCCTGGGCGGTGAGGTCGTCAACGCCGACTCCATGCAGTTGTACCGAGGGATGGACATCGGCACCGCCAAGCTGACGCCCGAAGAGCGCGACGGCGTCCCGCACCACCTCCTGGACATCTGGGACGTGACCGTCACGGCATCCGTCGCCGAGTACCAGAAGCTGGCCCGCGCCCGCATCGACGCACTGCTCGCCGAGGGCCGCTGGCCGATCCTCGTCGGCGGCTCCGGGCTCTACGTCCGCGGGGCCGTCGACAACCTGGAGTTCCCCGGCACCGACCCCGAGGTCAGGGCCCGCCTGGAGGAGGAGCTCGTGCTGCGCGGCTCCGGCGCGCTGCACGCCCGGCTGGCCGCCGCCGACCCCGAGGCCGGGCAGGCGATCCTGCCCAGCAACGGCCGCCGTATCGTCCGGGCCCTGGAAGTGATCGAGATCACCGGCAAGCCCTTCACCGCCAACCTCCCCGGCCACGACTCCGTCTACGACACCCTCCAGCTCGGCGTCGACGTCGCCCGGCCCGAGCTCGACGAGCGCATCGCCCGCCGGGTCGACCGGATGTGGGACGCGGGCCTTGTGGGCGAGGTCCGGGAGCTGGAGGCGCGCGGGCTCAGCGAGGGGCGCACGGCCTCGCGCGCACTCGGGTACCAGCAGGTGCTCGCGGCGCTGGCGGGGGAGTGCACGCTGGAGGAGGCGCGGACCGAGACCGTCCGTGCCACGAAGCGCTTCGCGCGCCGCCAGGATTCATGGTTCAGGCGCGACCCGCGGGTGCATTGGTTGAGTGGGGCTGCGGCACATCTCACAGAACTTCCGCAGCTCGCGCTGGCGTTGGTCGAACGACCGGTTACAGCCTGATCACGTCATGGCATCGGGACGCTCAGGCCGTCATCCCGGCCTCCGGTGCCGTGCCATCATCGAGCTTCGATCGACCAAGTGGAGTCCGAGTTGGGAGGGCGCGTGGCGATGGAGGCCGGCCCTCGCGACACCGCACAAGGCACCGAGCCCCTCACCGTCGAGAGCGGTGAACCGGAGCAGGACGGCGACCGCCTGAGCTCCGACGGGCCCGACGAGGTGCACGGCGGTGTGACCGACGACGGCCCCGAACCCGAGGAGATGTTCGCGGGCGGGGAAGAGGTCGAGGTCGAGCTGCGCCCACAGCGCCGCCTGCGCATCTGGCAGCTCGCTCCCATCGTGTCCCTCGCCGCGGTCGGCTCCCTGATGTTCGCCTTCCCGCTCGCCTTCGACTTCGGCGACAGCGGAGCGGTGATCGCGATGCTGGGCCTGCTGATCTGCTCCTGCGCGGCGGGCTCGGGAATGATGGCCGCGCGCCGGGTTGGTTACACGTGGCCGGGACTGCCGCAGCGGGGCTCCGAGCGTCGCGCGGACTGGCGCGTCGTACTGGCGTACGTGCTGCTGGTGGCAGTGGTGGTGGTTCTTGCCGTGTGGCGCGTAGCAAGGTTGCGCTGAGGGCTTTCCGCTTGTGAGGGGCGCGGGGCTGTGTCGGCATGAGGCTCCGCAGCGTGGGTGCGACCAGCCCCCTCCGGCGCGCGCCGTACGATCGATACATGAGCACCCGGATCGCCTTTCTCAAGGGCCAGGGCACCGAGAACGACTTCGTGATCGTCCCGGACCCCGAGAACACCCTCGACATCACGTCGGCCACCGTCGCCGCCCTCTGCGACCGCAGGGCAGGCATCGGTGGTGACGGCCTCCTGCACGTCGTGCGATCCGCGTCACACCCCGAGGCCAAGCACCTGGCCGAAGAGGCCGAGTGGTTCATGGACTACCGCAACGGCGACGGCTCGATCGCCGAGATGTGCGGCAACGGCGTCCGCGTCTTCGCCCGCTACCTCCAGCACGCCGGCCACGTCACCGAGGGCGACCTCACGGTGGCCACGCGCGGAGGTGTGAAGACCGTGCACATCGACAAGACCGGCGACGTCACCGTAGGCATGGGCAGGGCGCTGCTCCCCGAGGGCGACGTCACGGTGAGCGTCGGCGACCGCAGCTGGCCCGCGCGGAACGTGAACATGGGCAACCCGCACGCCGTCGCCTTCGTGGACGACCTCGCGCACGCCGGCGACCTGTACTCCCCGCCGCCCTTCAGCCCGGCCGCCACCTACCCGGACGGGGTCAACGTCGAGTTCGTGGTCGACCGCGGCCCCCGCCACGTCGCCCTGCGCGTACACGAGCGCGGTGCCGGTGAGACCCGCTCGTGCGGCACGGGCGCGTGCGCCGTCGCCGTCGCCGCGGCCCGCAGGGACGGCACCGACCCGGCGGCCACCGGCACCCCGGTGACGTACACCGTCGACGTGCCCGGCGGCACCCTCGTGATCACCGAGCGGCCCGACGGCGAGATCGAGATGACCGGCCCCGCGGTGATCGTCGCCGAGGGCGAGATCGACGCCGACTGGCTTGAAAACGCGGTTCGTTGACCATATGAATCACAGCGCTCGGAGCGTCGGAGGCGTGGAACCACAGCCTCCGGCCCGCGGCGCGATGCAAAACCACGGATGTCCGCAGTTCAGACGGCGCGAAATCGTAAACCTACAAACCTTCGCTCGAATGGGTGATCCGTTTCACGCTCGCCGAGAGGCGGTCTGCCGGAGGTGATGGGCTCGGTAGCATCAATTACCGGCCCGGACGGGGGACAGATGCCATCCCCTGAGCCGTGTCCGCCATGGGGCACCCCGTCCGCCGGTCCACAGCCGGAGGTGCCCATGAGTGCGGAGGCCACGAACCCCGCGACCCCAGGTCCGGTAACAGGTGCGGCCGCCCGCTGGCGGGCGCGGATCGACCTGCGCCGCCTGGGCCGCGCCGCGCTGCTCGGCCCCACCGCGCGCGACCGGCTGCCCGACGCCATCGGCCATGTCGCCGAGGCCCACCGCGCCCACCACCCCGACGCCGACCTCGAACCCCTGCGCCGCGCCTGGGTCCTGGCCGAGTCCTCGCACCGCGGCCAGATGCGCAAGAGCGGTGAGCCGTACATCACACATCCGCTCGCTGTGACGTTGATCCTGGCCGAACTGGGCGCCGAGACCACGACCTTGACGGCCTCTCTGCTCCACGACACCGTCGAGGACACCGAGGTGACGCTCGATCAGGTCGGCGAGGAGTTCGGCGCTGAGGTCCGCTTCCTCGTCGACGGCGTCACCAAACTGGAGAAGGTCGACTACGGCGCCGCCGCCGAACCCGAGACCTTCCGCAAGATGCTCGTCGCCACCGGCAACGACGTCCGCGTGATGTCGATCAAACTCGCCGACCGGCTGCACAACATGCGCACCCTCGGCGTGATGCGCCCCGAGAAACAGGCCCGCATCGCCAAGGTCACCCGTGACGTCCTCATCCCGCTCGCCGAGCGGCTCGGCGTCCAGGCCCTCAAGACCGAGCTGGAGGACCTGGTCTTCGCGATCCTCCACCCCGAGGAGTACGAGCACACCCGCGAGCTGATCGTCGACAACGCCTCCCGCGCGGACGACCCGCTCGCCGAGATCGCCGAAGAGGTACGGGGAGTGCTGCGCGAGGCCGGCATCCAGGCCGAAGTCGTCATCCGGCCGCGGCACTTCGTCTCCGTGCACCGCACCGCCCGCAAGCGCGGCCGACTGCGCGGCGCGGACTTCGGCCGGCTGCTGGTCCTGGTCGGCGAGGACGCGGACTGCTACGGCGTCCTGGGCGAGCTGCACACCTGTATGACGCCTGTCGTCTCGGAGTTCAAGGACTTCATCGCCGTACCGAAGTTCAACCTGTACCAGTCGCTGCACACCGCCGTGGCCCGTGGCGACGGCCAGGTCGTCGAAGTCCTCATCCGCACCCACCAGATGCACAAGGTCGCCGAGGCGGGCGTGGTCGCGCTGGGCAATCCGTATGTGAGCCCTCCCGAGGAGCCGAGCGCGGTCGACGGCGAGCGCGTGGACCCCACCCGGCCCGGCTGGCTCTCCCGGCTCCTTGACTGGCAGGCGGCCGCGCCCGACGCCGACACCTTCTGGTCCACCCTGCGCGAGGACCTCGCCCAGGACCGCGAGATCACCGTCTTCCGGCCCGACGGCGGCACCCTGGGCCTGCCCGAGGGCGCGACCTGTGTGGACGCCGCGTACGCGCAGTACGGCGAGGACGCGCACGCGTGCCTGGGCGCTCGCGTCAACGGCCGTCTGGCGACCCTGAGCACCGTCCTGAAGGACGGCGACACCGTCCAGCTCCTCATGGGGCAGGACCCGGCCGCCGAGCCCTCCAAGGAGTGGCTCGAGCACGCGCACACGCCCGCGGCCCGTATCGCCATCCAGCGGTGGATCGCGACACATCCGTCGCCCGAGGTGGCGCAGGAGACCCAGGAGCGATCCGGGGCGCTCGGGATGCCTGCCGAGGACATGCGGACCGCGCGGGACGAGGCGAAACCCCTTCAGCCGTCCGTCGTCGCCGAACCGGCCGCCGATGTGGACGACACACCCGACAGCGCGGGTCGGACCGCCGCCGAGTCGTCGGCTCCCGACGACCCAGCCGACCGCTCCGGCACCGCCAACGCCCTCGTCGACGAGCCCGGCGCGACCGTACGGCTGGCCGGCTGCTGCACGCCCGTACCGCCCGACGAGATCACCGGGTTCGCCGTGCGCGGGGGAGTGGTCACCGTGCACCGCGTCGAGTGCGCCGCGGTGGCGCGCATGAAGGGCGTGGGGCGCAGGGAGGTCGGCGTGCGCTGGGGCGACAGCGCCGAGTGCCGGGTCACGCTGTTCGCGGAATCGTTCGGCCGCCCGCATCTGCTGGCCGACCTCACCGAGGCCATGGCCGTCGAGGGCGCCGAGATCGTCTCCGCGACCGTCGAACCCCCGAGCCAGCAGCGCGTCCGCCACACCTACACCGTCCAGCTGCCGGACGCGGCCCTGCTGCCTTCGCTGATGCGGGCCATGCGGAACGTGGCCGGGGTGTACGACGTGAGCAGGGCCCAGACACCGGGAGCCTGAAACGGCGTTCCGGGGTCCGGGGCTGGGGCTCCGGGTTCGGACGATCGCGGTTGCGGTCGCGTCGAGGAACAGCCTTGACGTCCACCCGACCGGGTCGCCAGGCCGCCACGCGCGTGTGGTCGCTCACAGGGCCGCACGCGTCGTCCCGGCGAGACCGGAGGACCCCGTTCGAGTGGGCCGGTCGCGCGTCGTCGCTGTCGCGCACGCGCGCGCTGGTAGCGGTGGTGCATGCCGCTCACCTCCCACACCCACGCCAGCCCCGCCGACGCCGGCCGGCCCGGCTCCGACGCCTCCCGTCGCCGTACCGGAAGCGCCCGACGACGTAGGGCGGCCGCACTGCTCGCCTCCGCCGTCTCCGTCTGCCTGCTCGCCGCGAGCGCCCCGGCGGAGCCGCTCGGCGTGGGTGACCGCCTCTTCCCGTACCTGGGCAACCCGGGCTACGACGTGGCGTCGTACGACCTCTCCTTCACCTATCCCGGCAGCAACAGCAAGCCGCTGACGGCCGTCACCACGATCGACGCCTGGACGACGACCGAACTGGACCGCGTCAACCTCGACTTCGCGCACGGCAAGGTCGATTCGGTGGAGGTCGACGGACGGTCCGCGGCGTTCACCAGTGTCGGCGAGGACCTTGTCGTCACGCCGGACGAGCCGCTGTCCGGCGGCAGCTGGATGCGGATCACCGTCCGGCACACCAGCGACCCCGTCTCCGCCGACGGCCGCGACGGCGGCTGGGTACGCACCGCGGACGGCCTCGCCATGGCCAACCAGGCGGACGCCGCCCACCTGGTGTTCCCCTGCAACGACCACCCCTCCGACAAGGCCATGTTCACCATCCGGGTCACCGCCCCCGACGGCTACACGGCCGTCGCGGGCGGCCTGCCGACCGACGTGGACCGCGCGGGCCGGGCCACGACATGGACGTACCGCACCCAGCACCCCATGGCCACCGAACTCGCCCAGGTCTCCATCGGCCGCTCCACCGTGCTGCACCGCAGCGGCCCGCACGGACTGCCCGTCCGGGACGTGGTGCCGACGAAGGACCGCGCCGCCCTCGAACCGTGGCTCGAGAAGACTCCCGGCCAGATCGCGTGGATGGAGGACAAGGTCGGGCCGTACCCCTTCGAGACGTACGGCGTCCTCATGGCCGCCGCCGACACCGGCTTCGAGTTGGAAACCCAAACCCTCTCCCTCTTCGAGAAGGACCTGTTCACCGAGCCGGCCTACCCCAAGTGGTACGTCGAGTCGATCATGGTCCATGAGCTCGCCCACCAGTGGTTCGGCGACAGCGTCAGCCCCGCCGCCTGGTCCGACCTGTGGCTCAACGAGGGACACGCCACCTGGTACGAGGCCCTGTACGCGGAGGAGAAGGCGGGCCGCACCCTTGAGGCACGTATGAAGGCCGCGTACGGCGCCTCCGACCGCTGGCGGGCCGCCGGTGGACCGCCGGCCGCTCCGAAGCCGCCCAAGGCCGGCCAGAAGATCGGCATCTTCCGCCCCAACGTCTACGACGGCGCCGCACTCGTCCTGTACGCCCTGCGCCAGGAGATCGGCCGCAAGTCCTTCGACAGCCTGGAGCGGGCCTGGGTGCGCGAGCACCGGGACTCCACGGCGACCACCGACGACTTCGTCCGGCTGGCCTCCGAGATCTCCGGACGCGACCTCCGCGACTTCCTCCAGGACTGGCTCTACGGCGAGAAGACCCCGGCGATGCCCGGCCACCCGGAGTGGAAGGCCGTGGCACCGGTGAAATAAGGCGATGACGAGACGCCCCGTGCCGTGCGACCATCTTCAGGTCGGCGCGGCACGGGTCACGGGAATCTCCCGGGGCACTCGTGCGTTGAGCAAGATGACCGCGGTGGGGTTGTGACCACCACGGACCCGAGGCCGCCGTATCGGACTCCCCAACGACGTAAGGACCCAATGACCTCCTCTTCATCCCCTTCCCAGGACACGCAGCGCCTCGCGCACACATACGCCGAAGGTCTTCGGGCCGATGCCCTGATGGAAGAGGACGTCGCCTGGAGCCACGAGATCGACGGAGAGCGGGACGGCGAACAGTTCGACCGCTCCGAGCGCGCGGCCCTGCGCCGCGTCGTCGGCCTCTCCACCGAACTCGAGGACGTCACCGAGGTCGAGTACCGCCAGCTCCGTCTGGAGCGGGTCGTCCTCGTCGGCGTCTGGACCTCGGGGACCGTGCAGGACGCGGACAACTCCCTCGCGGAGCTCGCCGCCCTCGCGGAGACCGCAGGCGCCCTCGTGCTCGACGGCGTGACCCAGCGCCGCGACAAGCCCGACGCGGCCACTTACATCGGTTCCGGCAAGGCCGACGAGTTGCGGGACATCGTCCTGGAGACCGGCGCGGACACCGTCATCTGCGACGGTGAGCTCAGCCCCGGCCAGCTCATCCACCTCGAAGACGTCGTCAAGGTCAAGGTCATCGACCGTACGGCCCTGATCCTCGACATCTTCGCCCAGCACGCCAAGTCCCGCGAGGGCAAGGCGCAGGTCGCGCTCGCGCAGATGCAGTACATGCTGCCGAGGCTGCGAGGCTGGGGTCAGTCGCTGTCCCGTCAGATGGGCGGCGGCAAGGGCGGCGGCCTCGCCACCCGTGGTCCCGGTGAGACCAAGATCGAGACGGACCGGCGTCGGATCCGCGAGAAGATGGCGAAGATGCGCCGGGAGATCGCGGACATGAAGACCGGCCGCGAGATCAAGCGCCAGGAACGCAAGCGCCACAAGGTGCCGTCCGTCGCCATCGCGGGCTACACCAACGCCGGAAAGTCGTCCCTGCTCAACCGCCTCACGGGCGCGGGCGTCCTGGTCGAGAACTCCCTGTTCGCGACCCTGGACCCCACCGTTCGGCGGGCGGAGACCCCGAGCGGCCGTCTGTACACGCTGGCCGACACCGTCGGTTTTGTACGGCACCTGCCGCACCACCTGGTCGAGGCGTTCCGCTCCACCATGGAGGAGGTCGGCGAGTCCGACCTGATCCTGCACGTGGTGGACGGCTCACACCCGAACCCGGAGGAGCAGCTGGCCGCCGTACGCGAGGTGATCAGGGACGTCGGTGCCACCGACCTGCCCGAGATCGTCGTGATCAACAAGGCCGACGCGGCCGACCCGCTGACGCTCCAGCGGCTGATGCGGATCGAGAAGCGCTCCATCGCCGTCTCCGCCCGTACCGGCCAGGGCATCGCCGAGCTGCTCGCCCTGATCGACAACGAGCTGCCGAGGCCCTCCGTCGAGGTCGAGGCGCTCGTGCCGTACACCCACGGCAAGCTGGTCGCCCGCGCCCACGACGAGGGTGAGGTGATCTCCGAGGAGCACACGGCGGAGGGCACCCTGCTCAAGGTCCGGGTGCACGAGGAGCTGGCGGCGGACCTGGCGCCGTATGCGCCGGTGCCGGTTTCGGTGGCCTGAGTGCGGTAGCTCTTGCAGCAGCGCCGTAGTTCTGCTCAGGCTGAGGCCCGTCCCTTTCACGAGGGGCGGGCCTCAGGCGTGTATGGGCCACCGGCCGCCCCGTCCACTGCCGCTGTCGACCGGTTGATCGGTCGACCGAGGAGTCTCACTGCTCCGTGAACTTCGCGCTGACCGAGTCGTACACGCCCCGGGCCACGTCACCCAGCCGCGGTCCGGCCAGCCACCCCGCGTTCACCGGGCCGATCGAGGTGTTGGACACCAATGCGGCCTGGCCGTCCGCCCCCGTCGCGACCCAGCCGCCACCGGACGAACCACCGGTCATGGTGCAGCCGATGCGGTACATCGTCGGGTCCGAGGCGTTGATCGACAGCCGTCCCGGCCTGTCCTGGCACTGGTACAGGGTCTCCCCGTCGAAGGGCGCCGCCGCCGGATAACCGCTGGCTGTCATGCTCTCCACCTGCGGCACCGCCGGAGCGGCGAAGTTCACCGGCAGAGCCGAACCGACGGTCTCCTCCAGCGACTTGCCCGTGCCACCCTCCTCCGGCGTCACATGGATGACGGCGAAGTCGTACGGCGCACCGGCCCCGCCGGTCGGACCGCCCTGCGCGATCCACTGGTCAGAGGTCTGCGCCCAGTCGGCCCACCAGACACCGTAGGGAGCGAGCTCGTCCTCGGTGGCGGCCGCCAACTCCCCGTCCGACAAAGCCTGGTCGTTGTACGACGGCACGAACGCGATGTTGCGATACCAGCCACCGCTCCTGCCCGCGTGCACGCAATGCCCCGCCGTCCACACCATGTTGGACTTGCCGGGGTGAGCCGGGTCCTCCACGACCGTCGCCGAGCAGACCATCGTGCCTTCGGGGGAGTCGAAGAACACCTTGCCCGCCTCGGGCACGTTGTCGTGGTACGTAGGCGATACGGCCTTCGCGTCCACCGGCGCCGGCTCCGGGTCGGTCACACCCTGGTCACCCGAGAGGTCGCTCTCCTGGACCGCACGGTCGGGATCCTCGGCCTCCCGCATCCGGTCCGGGTCCCACAACCCCTCGATGATCGGGTTGATGTAGTCCTGCGCCTCGCGCAGCCAGTCGTCCTTGTCCCAGTCCTTCCAGGCGCCGTCCTTCCACTCGTCGACATCGATCCCATGCTCCTTGAGCCGGTCCCGGATGTCGTCCGGGATCGTGATCTTGCCGTCTCCCTCGGCCCCGGACGCGGAGGCCTGCGCATTCGCGTCAGTGCCCGCGTCGCCCGAGCCGCAGCCGGTGGCGGTCAGTGCCAGCACCGACGCGAGGGCCAAGGCGGCCAGCACAGGGGAGGTTCTGCGGCGCGCGCCCCTCTCGCCTTCGCCGCGAGCGGTCAACGACAGCGGTTCGGATCGCATGCTCTGCCTCCCCCTGGTGTGGACGAACCGGGTGCCGGAGCCGGCAAACTCCCGCAGACGTCCCGCGAGTTCGCCTTCAGGCACCGCGTCTTGGAACGGCATCACACACTATGCGCCCGCTGTGGGCTACTTCCGACGGAATCGCAACAGTTCCGTCACGCCAAAGATCTTCAGGAAACCCGTAACCCGGTGAACGGACCGGGGTTGGTAGCGGTGGGGGACCTGCTGCAGGCGGACGGTTCGGTCCCCCGCGCCCCAATCCCGGGAGATCTCCAGACATCGGTGCGTCGATGTGCCGAGATGTCGAGCAAAGGTTCCCGGGGTTCCGTATGTCGGGGCGGGCGAGTCCGCGATGGAACCGCTTGCCCCTGCGCAGCGCGACGACGGGAGAACCATGGCCGTGACGGAGACCGCACCCGGGGAAGCCATGGCGGGGTCCCCCGCTGTCGAGGAACCGTCGCAAGCCCGAACCGGGCGATCCGGGCAGGACGCGACGGCCCGCGCCGTGCAGCAGTCGGCGGCTCGCTCCGCGCACGAAGGGATCCTGCGCCGGCAGTCGGCCCGCGAGTCGGCCGCCCGCACCTACGCCCGAGCCCTCCCGATCGTTCCCGTACGCGCACGCGGCCTGACCATCGAGGGTGCCGACGGCCGCCGTTACCTGGACTGCCTTTCGGGCGCCGGCACCTTGGCCCTCGGGCACAACCACCCCGTCGTCCTGGAAGCGATCCGCAAGGTCCTCGACTCGGGCGCCCCTCTCCACGTCCTCGACCTCGCCACACCCGTCAAGGACGCCTTCACCACCGAACTGTTCCGCACCCTGCCGCCCGGTCTCGCCGACCGCGCACGCGTCCAGTTCTGCGGGCCGGCCGGTACCGACGCGGTGGAGGCCGCCTTCAAACTCGTACGGGCCGCGACCGGCCGCAACGGCATGCTCTCCTTCGCCGGCGCCTACCACGGGATGACCTCCGGCGCGCTCGAAGCGTCCGGCGACGCCTTCGACGTACGGGTCGCCCGGCTGCCCTATCCGCAGGACTACCGCTGTCCCTTCGGCGTCGGCGGCGCGCACGGCGCCGAACTCGCCGCCCGCTGGACCGAATCCGTTCTCGACGACCCCAAGTCGGGGGTGCCGCTGCCCGCTGGCATGATCCTTGAACCCGTCCAGGGCGAAGGCGGGGTCCTCCCGGCCCCGGACGAGTGGATGCGGCGCATGCGGCAGATCACGGCCGACCGCTCGGTCCCGCTCATCGCCGACGAGGTCCAGACGGGGGTCGGCCGCACCGGCGCCTTCTGGGCCGTGGAGCACAGCGGCATCACCCCCGATGTGATGGTCCTCTCCAAGGCCATCGGCGGCAGCCTGCCTCTCGCCGTCGTGGTCTACCGCGACGACCTCGACGTCTGGGAACCCGGCGCCCACGCGGGCACCTTCCGCGGCAACCAACTCGCCATGGCGGCAGGCACGGCCACGATGACCTACGTCCGCGAAAACGCCCTCACCGAACGCGCGGCGACGCTGGGTGCGCGGATGCTGGATCAACTCCGCGAGCTGGCTCGGGAGTTCCCTGTGATCGGTGATGTGCGAGGGCGGGGGTTGATGATCGGGGTGGAGATGGTGGAGCTGGAGGGGGAGGGGTGGGGGGTTGATGGAGTGGGTGGGGTACGTGAGCGTGGTGGGGCTGAGGGCGCCGATGGGGCCGAGGGCTGTGGTGGGCGTGGGGGGTTCGGTGATCCTGGCGGGCTCGGGCTCGGGCTCGGGCTTGGGCTCGGGCTTGGGCTCGGGCTCGAACTCAAGGCCGGTGGGCTTGAGGGTTCCGTTGGGCTGGGTAGCGACGCGGCTGTTGCGCCCGGCTCTGCGGGGCCGGGCACGGTTGCCTCCCCTCGGCCTGCCTCGCCGGAGCTTGCTGCCGCCGTCCAGAGGGAGTGCCTCCGGCGTGGTCTGATCGTCGAACTCGGTGGTCGACACGCGAGTGTCATCCGTCTGCTTCCACCCTTGACGATCACCGACGAACAGGCGACCGCCGTCCTGGACCGACTCGCCGATGCCGTGGCAGCGGTGGCGCGGAGTCATGGTCCAGAGGACGGGAGGCGACAGCAGCACGGTCGTCGGATCCAGGGTGAGCGGGCGAAGCGGACGGGGTAGCAGCCCGAGCCGAAGGGCCTGCGGCAACCGGTGTGTTGGCTGGAGATGCGTTGGGAACGGGAGCCGCGGCCTGACTCTCTGGCGTCGTGGCAGCGCTACCCGAAGCCGACGCGATGGCCTCACCCGGAGCCGGAGCCGGAGCCGGAGCCCAGCGCGAGTTCGTTGCCGGGCCCCGCGCCCGCGACCGAGCAGTGTCCTGCTTGCCTGTCCGTGCGAACGAGTGCCGCTGTCAAGCCGATTGCTCACCGAATCCCACCCGACGACCACCCACCTCCATCCGACTCGACTCCTCCACCAACCCGGCTCACGGCCAGCCAGCCCTAACCCAGTCACCCTGCTGATCAACCGGCCGACCAGACACCGACCCCCGGACACCAGACTCCCCTCCCGCCTCCCGCCTCCCGAGACCGACACCTAAAAGAACCACCCCCCGAGGCAGAACCACCCCCGAGGAACCCCGAACTTGAACACCACCTCCACCCCCACCCCCGACGGCCGCACGTCCACGCCCCCACAAATCTCATCCGCCACAGCCTCCTCCCCGCAGCGCCGCCCTCGTCACGACCGCACCCCGGCCCAAGGCGGCCTGCCCGAACGGGAACGCCTGAGCGGCGCCACCATCGACCTCCTCGACCACCCAGATCCACGCACCGCCGCCGAAGCAGCCACGGTGGAGAACCTGCTGCGCTGCTGGGTCCGAGAATCCAACCTCCCCGCTCCCGAAAACGGGATCCTCCTCATCCCCCTGCCCGCCAGCGGAACCTCCCTCCTCGTTCCCGTCCGCTACTGGTCCCCCACCGGATGGCACCGCTTCGGCCTCCCTCACCTCGTGGGCGCCCCGGAACAGGCCCCGCCTGCCGACGCGGTCACCGTCGCGTCACTGCTCACGCGCGAGTCGTTGCCCGCGGAAACGCCCGCCTCCGCAACCGGTGCCGAACTCGTGGCTCGTGTGGCCGACTCCGTCCGCCGTACTGCCACCTTCGTCCACGAGCGCCGCAGGCACAGCGACGACGGCCTGGACCTCTTCCTCTCCGCCGAACAGGCACTCGTCCTCGGCCACCCGTTGCACCCGGCCGCGAAGAGCCGTGAAGGTCTCACCGAGGCCGAAGCTGCCTCCTACTCACCCGAACTGCGCGGCTCCTTCCCTCTGCACTGGCTCGCTGTCGACCCCTCTCTTCTCGCCACGGACTCGGCCTGGACCGAACGTGGCCGCTCCGTCACCGCCCACCAACTCACCCAGCGCCTGGCCGGTCCCGACCTCCCCCTGCCCGACGGCCACACGGCCCTGCCGCTGCACCCCTGGCAGCTCCGCGAGATCTGGCACCGCCCAGAGACCGCCCCGCTGTTGGAAGCCGGCCTGCTCCGCGACCTCGGACCCCATGGCTCCCCGTGGTGTCCCACCTCCTCCGTACGCACCGTTCACCGGACCGATGCCCCCGCCATGCTCAAGCTCTCGCTGGGCCTGCGCATCACCAACTCTCGCCGTGAGAACCTCCGCAAGGAACTCCATCGGGGCGTCGAGGTGCACCGGCTCCTGCGCAGTGGGCTGTCCATGGAGTGGCAGGCCGCTCATCCGGCGTTCGACATCGTTCGCGACCCTGCCTGGCTAGCCGTCGACGGACCCGACGGCAGCGCCGTCCCGGGCGTCGACGTGGTGATCAGGCACAACCCGTTCGGTCCCTCGGACGACGTTTCCTGTATCGCCGGGCTCGTCTCACCTCGCCCTCACGCCCGGGCTGGCGCAACCTGGGACCGTCCGAACTCGGGCCGCCCGAATGTGGACCACACGAACCTGGACCACAGGAACCTGGACCACCCGAACCGGAGTCGGCCGGCCTGGCGTTCCCGCCTGGCCGAGGTCGTCACCCGTCTCGCCGCACGCACCGGCCGTCCCCGGGGGGCAGTCTCCGCCGAGTGGTTCCTGCGCTATCTCAAACACGTCGTCCGCCCGGTGTTGTGGCTCGACGGGGAGGCAGGTATCGCGTTGGAGGCACACCAGCAGAACACCCTGGTTCTGCTGGACGCCGACGGCTGGCCCGTCGGCGGTCGCTACCGCGACAACCAGGGCTACTACTTCCGTGAGTCCCGACGGGCGGAACTCGACGCCCGGATGCCCGGCATCGGCGTGCACAGCGACACCTTCGTCTCCGACGAGGTCACCGACGAGCGCTTCGCCTACTACCTCGCGATCAACAACGTTCTCGGTCTCATCGGTGCCTTCGGCTCACAGCACCTGGCCGACGAGCGGCTGTTGCTCGCCGCCTTCCGCCGTTTCCTCGACGACGTCGCCTCCGGACCCGCCCGACTACGCACGACCCTCCCCGGTCACTTGCTCGACTCACCCGTCCTGCGGTGCAAGGCCAACCTCCTGACCCGCGTACACGGCCTCGACGAACTCGTCGGTCCGGTCGACACCCAGTCCGTCTACGTCACCATCGCCAACCCCCTTCACACCTGAGGAACATGCCCCATCCCGCTCTCTGAGAGGAACGCCCCGATGTCTCCCACCGACGCGAGCGCCCACGCCGTTTCCACCCCCATGACCGATGTCGGAACCGGTACCTGTTCCGACACGAGCGAGGACAGCGCGGCCCGGGGCAACTGCCGGGGCACCGACAGCGAGGACACGCTGGATCTACACCTGCCTGAGGAACTCCTCGCACTCTTGGACGCGGGAGGAGCCGAGCAAGGCAGAGGCAAAGATGGGGACAGGCAAGAGCGCCAGAGCAACGGCACCGCACTGCCCGCCTTCGGCACCTCGACCGGCGATGACCTGCTCGACGACGTCGCAGGCTGTGGGCCCACCCCCACCCCGGCAGGTGTGTTCCAACTCGTGCCCGTACGCGTCGAGCGGGACCTTCCCCTCGTCTGCCGCTGGATGAATGACCCAGCCGTCACCGCGTTCTGGGAACTGGCCGGGCCCCAGAACGTGACGGAGGCGCACCTGCGATCCCAGCTCAACGGTGACGGACGCAGTGTTCCCTGTCTCGGGGTGCTGGAGGGCACGCCGATGAGCTACTGGGAGATCTACCGGGCGGACCTGGACCCGTTGGCCCGCCACTATCCGGTCAGACCACACGACACCGGTATCCATCTCCTCATCGGCGCCGTCACCGATCGCGGGCGCGGTCTCGGCAGCACTCTGCTCAAAGCCGTCGCCGATCTCGTGCTCGACCAGCGACCCGCCTGTGCACGCGTCGTCGCGGAACCCGACCTACGCAACATCCCGTCCGTCACCGCCTTTCTGAGCGCAGGTTTCCGCTTCTCCGCCGAGATCGACCTGCCCGCCAAGCGGGCGGCCCTCGTGATCCGAGACCGGTCCCTGCGCGACCTGCTGTAGCAGCGCGTCATCGCGCAATCACTTTTGGTACACCGCTCGTGCCGAACCGGTTCCCACTCGCACCGAGAATTTTTCCCGCTGCTTCCTCGGGCACCACGAGTCCACTCCGGACCCCCGAGTCCACGGACAAGTTCTTCAGTCAGTTCCGACCGTGGATGGGCGGAAGTCGCATCCGCTGGGATCGCACCCGACCGAAGCCGAACCGAACCGAGCGGATTCGACGGTCACCCCCTATTCCCCCGAGGAGCTCCAGGTCTTGATCCCGACCCTCGTCCTCGCCTTGATCACCCCTTTGTCAGTGTCGGGTCGTAGGGTGGTCGCGCTATGACGAAGCCCTCACTCCCCGAACTCCTGCATGCTGCCGTCACTGCCGTCGGCGGTACGGAGCGCCCCGGCCAGGTGACCATGGCCGAATCCGTCGCGGACGCGATCGACGACGGCTCCCACCTGTTGGTGCAGGCCGGCACCGGCACCGGAAAGTCGCTCGGCTATCTCGTGCCCGCACTCGCGCACGGGGAGCGGGTCGTCGTCGCGACGGCCACCCTGGCCCTGCAGAGACAGCTCGTCGAGCGGGATCTGCCCCGCACGGTCGAGGCGCTGCACCCGCTGCTGCGCCGCCGCCCGGAGTTCGCGATGCTCAAGGGCCGGTCGAACTACCTGTGCCTGCACCGGCTGCATGAAGGAGTACCGCAGGACGAGGAGGAGGGCCTCTTCGACCAGTTCGAGGCTGCGGCTCCCACCAGCAAACTGGGCCAGGACCTGCTGCGGCTGCGGGACTGGTCGCAGGACACCGAGACCGGCGACCGCGACGACCTCACACCGGGTGTCTCGGACCGCGCGTGGGCACAGATCTCCGTTTCCTCCCGTGAGTGCCTGGGAGCCACGAAGTGCGCCTACGGCGCCGAGTGCTTCGCCGAGATGGCCCGTGAGCGTGCCAAGCTCGCGGAGGTCGTCGTCACCAACCACGCCCTGCTCGCGATCGACTCCATCGAAGGGGCCCCTGTGCTCCCGCAGCACGAGGTGCTGATCGTCGACGAGGCGCACGAGTTGGTGTCCCGGGTCACCGGCGTTGCCACCGGCGAGCTCACCCCGGGCCAGGTCAACCGCGCGGTACGCCGCGCCGCGAAGCTCGTCAACGAAAAGGCGGCCGACCAGCTCCAGACCGCAGCCGAGGGCTTCGAGCGGCTGATGGAGCTCGCCCTGCCCGGCCGGCTGGAGGAGATCCCAGAGGACCTCGGCTACGCGCTGATGGCCCTGCGTGACGCCGCTCGCACGGTCATCTCCGCGATCGGTGCGACCCGCGACAAGTCGGTCCAGGACGAGGACGCGGTCCGCAAACAGGCCCTGGCCTCCGTGGAGTCGGTGCACGACGTGGCGGAGCGGATCACCAACGGCTCGGAGTGGGACGTCGTCTGGTACGAGCGTCACGACCGCTTCGGCGCCTCATTGCGCGTGGCTCCCATGTCTGTCTCGGGCCTGCTGAGGGAGAAGCTGTTCACGGACCGTTCCGTGGTCCTGACCTCGGCGACCCTGAAACTGGGCGGCGACTTCAACGGCGTGGGGGCGTCCCTGGGGCTTGCCCCGGAGGGAACCGAGGGCGAGGAGTTCCCCAAGTGGAAGGGTGTCGACGTAGGTTCGCCCTTCGACTACCCGAGGCAGGGCATCCTCTACGTCGCCAAGCATCTGTCGCGCCCCGCGCGCGACGGCGACCGCGTGGACATGCTCGACGAGCTGACCGAGCTCATCCAGGCGGCGGGCGGCCGCACCCTGGGGCTGTTCTCCTCGATGAGAGCCGCCCAGCTGGCCGCCGAGGAACTTCGCTCCCGCATCCCGGAGTTCCCGATCCTCCTCCAGGGCGAGGAGACCCTCGGCGAACTGATCAAGAACTTCGCGGCCGACCCCAAGACCTGCCTCTTCGGCACGCTGTCGCTGTGGCAGGGCGTCGACGTCCCCGGCCCCAGCTGCCAGCTTGTCGTCATGGACAAGATCCCGTTCCCGCGCCCCGACGACCCACTGATGAGCGCCCGCCAGAAGGCGGTGGAGGACGCCGGGGGCAACGGCTTCATGGCGGTCGCGGCCACGCATGCCGCGCTGCTCATGGCCCAGGGCGCCGGCCGCCTCGTACGGGCCTCGGGGGACCGTGGCGTGGTCGCCGTACTGGATCAACGGCTGGCCACGGCGCGGTACGGCAGCTATCTGAAGGCATCACTGCCGGACTTCTGGTACACCACGGACCGTAACCAGGTCCGGAGGTCGCTGGCGGCGATCGACGCCGCGGCGAAGGCCACGGAAGCGGCGGAGCTCGTGGCCGAAGCAGAGAAAGCGCAGGTAGAAGCCGGATGATGGCGGGGTTGGTCTGTCCCGGCCGCCGGGACAGACCAACCCCGCCACGCCGGGCACCCGGAGCTGGACAGCACAGGGCCCCGGAACCGGCGCAGGGGTTCCGGGGCCCGGTCGGATCGGCGAGGCCTGTCGCGGTGCTCAGACGCGCCGCAGAACCGCCACTACCTTGCCGAGGATGGTCGCGTCGTCGCCGGGGATGGGCTCGTACGCGGAGTTGTGGGGGAGCAGCCAGACATGGCCGTCCTCGCGCTTGAAGCGCTTGACGGTGGCCTCGCCCTCGAGCATCGCGGCCACGATGTCGCCGTTCTCGGCGACGGGCTGACGGCGGACGGTGACCCAGTCGCCGTCACAGATCGCGGCCTCGATCATCGAGTCGCCGACGACCTTCAGGACGAACAGCTCGCCGTCACCGACGAGCTGGCGGGGCAGAGGAAAGACGTCCTCGACGGATTCCTCGGCGAGGATCGGGCCACCGGCGGCGATCCGGCCGACGAGCGGGACGTACGATGCGGCGGGCTTGCCCGCGGTGTCCGTGGGCTGCGCCGAGGTGCCCTGGTCGGAGCCGCGGACCTCGTACGCGCGCGGGCGGTGCGGGTCGCGGCGCAAGAAGCCCTTGCGCTCCAGTGCCATCAGCTGGTGTGCGACGGAGGACGTGCTGGACAGGCCGACCGCCTGGCCGATCTCCCGCATGGACGGCGGGTAGCCGCGCCGCTGCACGGAGTCCCTGATGACCTCGATCACCCGGCGCTGGCGGTCTGTGAGTCCCGAGCTGTCCGCGCGGATGCCTGGAGGTCGGCCCGGCAGGGAGCGCTTGTGCCCCTCGGGATTCACGGCTTCGTTCATCGCATGCACCGGCTCGAGTCGGCCCTGGGAACGGTCCTGGGCAGTGATGGAAGCACTGTCTGCGGTCGTGGTCACGTCGGCCCCTCTCGATGGTCTCCCTGCTGGACAACGGTAGTTGCTTTCGAAAGGTTGCGCCAAACACACGTTCGAGTGAAAAATCGCGGATCGCCTGTCGCGATCGTGTGTCTGGGTGTATGGCTAACGCGCCGCCCGCCGAACATAAGGGTGCATTGCTGTACTCTTCACCGCCGGTGGCGACCTCGCGGGTTGTTGCCCCAGTCTGCCACCCGGTGCCCCGTCAGCCGGGCACCGGCTCTCATCTCTGCGGGAACCCCACGTCCCCTCCTTGTGGCGCCCACGGTATCTCCGCATGGGTGGCGGCGATACGGCTGCGCCTGGTGTTGGCCCGCGGACGGTATGGCCGTATGGCACATGCCAATACGCGCGCGACATGCGTGTACGGCGTGTATGTCGTGCCGATCCCTACATGTAGTGCTTGGATTGCTACAGCGGCCCAGAAGTTGTGGTCCCCCGGGTCTCCACGCCCGCTGCGATCGCCTATGCTTGGGGCTGCTTCGAGGGGCCCATGGGGCTCAGCGAGGCTATTGAGTCTGCTGTGAGGAGGGTTGGGAGTTCATGCACTGCCCCTTCTGCAGGCACCCCGACAGCCGCGTCGTCGACAGTCGTACGACCGACGACGGCACGTCGATCCGCAGGCGCCGCCAGTGTCCGGACTGCTCCCGTCGTTTCACGACGGTGGAGACGTGCTCGCTGATGGTGGTCAAGCGGTCCGGAGTCACCGAGCCTTTCAGTCGTACCAAGGTCATCAACGGTGTGCGCAAGGCATGCCAGGGACGGCCTGTCACCGAGGACGCGCTCGCCCAGCTCGGCCAACGGGTCGAGGAGGCGGTGCGGGCCACCGGAAGCGCCGAGCTGACCACCCATGACGTGGGGCTGGCCATACTCGGCCCGTTGCAGGAACTCGATCTCGTCGCGTATCTGCGATTCGCCTCCGTCTACCGGGCGTTCGACTCGCTCGAGGACTTCGATGCGGCCATCGCGGAACTGAGGGAACAGACGGGACCCCCCGCCGCGGACGACGAGGACCGTGGAGGGGCTGTGGGCGGCGAAGAGGCCGTCGTGGGGAGCCAGGAAGACGATCGCGGACCCGGAGGGACTGCTCAAGTCCCCGAGCCCGCCCGCGCCGCCGACTGATCGGCGGGCCGGACCGGGACTTTCACAACCCGGCCCGGTCGTACGGCGGCGATTCAAGACCTGTTGCGGGCGGAGCGAGTGGGCGCCCGCAACACCAGACAGAACACCGTGCCACGGGAACATCGGGGCACTTCAGGGCGTTTTAGCCCGTACAGGGAGGCGGCATGACAGAGACGGCGAGCGGTCCGGCACGGAGTTCCCGCGCCAAGGGCACCAAGGCGGCAGCGAACAAGGGCCTGCGCGTCGAGCGCATCCACACCACTCCCGGCGTACACCCGTACGACGAGGTGGCCTGGGAGCGCCGTGACGTCGTCATGACCAACTGGCGCGACGGCTCGGTGAACTTCGAGCAGCGCGGCGTCGAGTTCCCCGACTTCTGGTCGGTGAACGCGGTCAACATCGTCACCAGCAAGTACTTCCGCGGTGCCGTCGGCACCCCGCAGCGAGAGACCGGCCTCAAGCAGCTGATCGACCGCATCGTGAAGACGTACCGGAAGGCCGGCGAGGACTACAAGTACTTCGCCTCGCCCGCCGATGCCGAGATCTTCGAGCACGAGCTGGCGTACGCCCTTCTGCACCAGATCTTCAGCTTCAACAGCCCCGTGTGGTTCAACGTGGGTACGCCCCAGCCGCAGCAGGTCTCCGCCTGCTTCATCCTGGCCGTCGACGACTCCATGGAGTCGATCCTCGACTGGTACAAGGAAGAGGGCATGATCTTCAAGGGCGGCTCCGGCGCCGGCCTGAACCTCTCCCGCATCCGCTCCTCCAAGGAACTGCTGTCCTCGGGCGGCAACGCCTCCGGTCCCGTCTCCTTCATGCGCGGTGCCGACGCCTCCGCAGGAACGATCAAGTCGGGTGGCGCCACACGTCGCGCCGCCAAGATGGTCATCCTCGACGTCGACCACCCCGACATCGAGGACTTCATCGAGACCAAGGTGAAGGAGGAGGAGAAGATCCGCGCCCTGCGCGACGCGGGCTTCGACATGGACCTGGGCGGCGACGACATCACGTCCGTCCAGTACCAGAACGCCAACAACTCGGTCCGTGTGAACGACACGTTCATGAAGGCCGTCGAGACGGGCGGCAAGTTCGGCCTGACGTCCCGTATGACCGGCGAGGTCATCGAAGAGGTCGACGCCAAGGCGCTGTTCCACAAGATGGCAGAGGCGGCCTGGGCATGCGCCGACCCGGGCATCCAGTACGACGACACCATCAACCACTGGCACACCTGCCCGGAGTCCGGCCGTATCAACGGCTCGAACCCCTGCAGCGAGTACATGCACCTGGACAACACGTCCTGCAACCTCGCCTCGCTGAACCTGATGAAGTTCCTGAAGGACGACGGCAAGGGCAAGCAGTCCTTCGAGGTCGAGCGTTTCGCCAAGGTCGTCGAGCTCGTCATCACCGCGATGGACATCTCCATCTGCTTCGCGGACTTCCCGACCCAGAAGATCGGCGAGAACACGCGCGCGTTCCGCCAGCTCGGCATCGGCTACGCCAACCTCGGTGCCCTGCTGATGGCGACCGGCCACGCGTACGACTCGGACGGTGGCCGCGCGCTCGCCGGTTCCATCACCTCCCTGATGACCGGCACCTCGTACAGGCGTTCCGCCGAACTCGCCGCGGTCGTCGGCCCGTACGACGGCTACGCCCGCAACGCGCAGCCGCATCTGCGGGTCATGAAGCAGCACTCCGACGAGAACACCAAGGCCGTTCGCATGGACGACCTGGACACGCCGATCTGGGCCGCCGCCACGGAGGCCTGGCAGGACGTGCTGCGTCTCGGTGAGAAGAACGGTTTCCGTAACGCCCAGGCGTCCGTCATCGCTCCGACCGGCACCATCGGTCTCGCGATGTCCTGCGACACCACCGGTCTTGAGCCCGACCTGGCGCTGGTCAAGTTCAAGAAGCTGGTCGGTGGCGGCTCGATGCAGATCGTCAACGGCACCGTTCCGCAGGCCCTGCGTCGCCTGGGCTACCAGGAGGAGCAGATCGAGGCGATCGTCGCCCACATCGCCGAGAGCGGCAATGTGATCGACGCTCCGGGCCTCAAGCACGAGCACTACGAGGTCTTCGACTGCGCCATGGGCGAGCGCTCCATCTCCGCGATGGGCCACGTCCGCATGATGGCCGCGATCCAGCCCTGGATCTCCGGCGCGCTCTCCAAGACCGTCAACCTGCCGGAGACGGCGACGGTCGAGGACGTCGAAGAGGTCTACTTCGAGGCCTGGAAGATGGGCGTCAAGGCGCTCGCCATCTACCGCGACAACTGCAAGGTCGGCCAGCCCCTCTCCGCGAAGACCAAGGAGAAGGAGAAGTCCGCGGCCGACGCTGTCACGGAGAAGGCCGAGGCGACCATCCGCGAGACGGTCGAGAAGGTCATCGAGTACCGCCCGGTCCGCAAGCGCCTCCCGAAGGGCCGTCCCGGCATCACGACGTCCTTCACCGTCGGTGGCGCCGAGGGCTACATGACCGCCAACTCCTACCCGGACGACGGTCTCGGCGAGGTCTTCCTGAAGATGTCCAAGCAGGGCTCCACCCTCGCGGGCATGATGGACGCCTTCTCGATCGCCGTCTCGGTGGGTCTCCAGTACGGCGTGCCGCTGGAGACGTACGTCTCGAAGTTCACCAACATGCGCTTCGAGCCGGCCGGCATGACGGACGACCCGGACGTGCGGATGGCGCAGTCGATCGTCGACTACATCTTCCGTCGCCTGGCGCTGGACTTCCTGCCCTTCGAGACTCGCTCCGCGCTCGGCATCCACTCCGCGGAGGAGCGCCAGCGACACCTGGAGACCGGCTCCTACGAGCCGTCGGACGACGAGGTCGACGTCGAGGGCCTGGCCCAGTCGGCACCGCGTGCCCAGGAGCTCAAGGCCGTCGCCACTCCCAAGGCCGAGGTCGAGGCGGCCAAGCCCGCCCCGAAGCAGGCTCACACCAGCGCCGAGCTGGTGGAGATGCAGCTGGGCATCCAGGCCGACGCCCCGCTGTGCTTCTCCTGCGGTACGAAGATGCAGCGGGCCGGTTCCTGCTACATCTGCGAGGGCTGCGGCTCGACCAGCGGTTGCAGCTGACGCTGAACTAGCCGCGTAGGGCGATGCGGTCGGGACACCGACCGCACCGCCCTTGGTCTTTTCCGTATCTCCACGCGACGATCACACGCTAGGCTCCCTCAGCGCAGGTCCGACGCGAAGAGCAGGGTGGGGCCACGGGGGACATGAGCGACCAGCAGATCGTCGGTGCCGCGACGAGCGCCGAGAGGCCCGAGAAGGGCATGAACGAGTGGGGCCAGGCGCTGCTGGCCCTGGTGGTGGCCGGGGGTCTCGCCGCCTTTCTGTTGTCAGGGACCTTTCAGCAGAAGTCCAGTGACCCCGAACCTGCCGTGTGCGAGGCATCGGACGACGCCCGGCCGTCGAGGCCCGTCTCCGGGGTGCAGCTGTGCACGGCGTTGAACCGCGTGGACCTGCCCACGCTGCTCGGCACACCGACCGAGTACGCGATGACCGCCAGCGGCAAAGAGAGCATGAGCAAGTGGGCCGACGGCGCCAGGACCGTCACACCCGAGGCGGAGATCCAGCTGGCCACCTACTCCGTCAAGCTCTCCACGTCCGACGACGACATCCCGGTGGCCGAGATGGCCGACTTCCTCGGAAGTTCGGTGCAGAACCGGACGATAGGCGGGCACCCGGCGGTCCTCTACTCGAGCCGGACCATCGCCCTCGAGTTCAACCTCGGCGGTGGCAAGGTCGACACCGGTCCCGGCGGGATCGCCCGCAGCCTGCTGGTCGCCAAGGGCACCAAGGACGGCGGCGGCTACTACGAGGTCTCCATATGGCGCCAGGACGACGTCTTGCCCGATGATTTCGCCCTGACGCGCGTCGCCGAGACGGTGCTGCCGACGATCCCAGGCTGGACCGCCGGCTGACACCTCACGCCCGACCCATGCTCCTGGTGAACGTCGCAGGGTCGTCCTCGAAGCCGCTGATCCCGGGATGGAAGTCCCAGGTGCCGGATTCCTGCCGGACGAACTCCCCGACCGTCGCAGCCGTCGCGCCGAGGACGCCGCCGAAGTCGTCCTCGGCCAGGACCGTGTAGCCCTCACGGATCCGCAGGGCCGGGTTGATCACACCGACGAAGGTGCGGCGCCCGGAGCGCTGCTGTATGACGGTGCCGACCACCACGCGCGTGTACCGGGCGTCCAGACGGTCGAGTTCGAGGGTCATGACCTCGTCCCAGCCGAAGCCCTTGCCGTCCTTGCTGTCCCGGTTGAGATAGATGGTGCCGTCGGGGGAGCGGCTGTCGAAGTGCACCACATAGGCGGGATCGCCGTGTGGATCACCCGCCATATAGGTCGCGGCGACGATGTCCAGGTCGGTGGCCGGCTGCCCCGCCGGACTCGGATCCCACTTGAGCGCGACTTCGACCTTGCGGATCCCCTTGTTGATGCCGCTCACCAGACGTCCCCTTCCCCCTGTGTCCACGGCCCGAACTGCCGGTCAGGCAAGACCGGTTGTCCATCCTGCCATGCGTGTCTGTCAGTTGTGGGTCGGCTCTGCCGCCGAGCGTGACCGGCGCCACGCTCCGTGGCCTTACCATGGCGCGGTGCTGGTCAAGTGGATTCGCTGCACCGTGGTGGACCGCCGCGGCTTCGAGCGGGGGCAGCGAAAGTGGGCGGGGCTTCTGGGAGAGCCGGGGTTTCGGGGACAGGGCGGAGGCTGGAGCCGGGGGCGGCAGGGCGTGGCGCACATCTTTTCCTTCTGGGAGAGCCGTTCCTTCTACGACTCCTTCATGGCGCGTTCCCACGACCGGCTCGCGGCGGCCCAGTCGGGCACGTTCAAGGACATCCAGGTCAAGCTGTTCGACTACCGCTTCGACGTGAAGACGGGCTTCGAGCCCCGCTTCACCGACGCAGACCTGGTGCGCTTCGCCCACTGCCGCGTCCACGAGGAACGGGCTGAACACTTCACCCTGATGCAAGAGAAGGTCTGGAACCCAGCGATGGCGGGGTCGCCCGGCATGATCCGTGGACTTTTCGGCGAGGCTCCCGGGCACGAGTTCCTGGTGCTCTCCATGTGGCGGTCGGCCGCGGAGCACGGCAAATACCGCACCGAACGAGTGGAACGACTCGCCCTGCGTGCCCAGACGGATGCCGACGTCGCAGCCCTCACGGGCGACCTCGTGGACCTCGAACCGGCCTGGACAGTTTGAGATCCGAACCTGCGGTACGTGTTCCTCCCTGCGGTTCGTGGTGCGGAAACTGTGTGACCTACGCCGTATGGAGCCCGTACGAGTGCTCGATACGGGTCCACTCGATCTAGGGTTTTGGCATGGCACGACCACGGCGCATCGTCCTTGTCCGGCACGGGGAGTCAACGGGCAATGTTGATGACACCGTCTATGAACGCGAGCCCGACCATGCTCTGGCCCTGACGGAGCAGGGCTGGCGGCAGGCAGAGGAGACCGGTAAACGGCTGCGTGAGGTGTTCGGCCGTGAACGCGTCAGTGTGTACGTCTCTCCTTACCGCCGTACACATGAGACGCTCCGCGCCTTCCATCTGGATCCCGAGCTCATACGGGTGCGGGAGGAGCCCCGGCTGCGGGAGCAGGACTGGGGAAACTGGCAGGACCGGGACGACGTACGTCTCCAGAAGGCGTACCGGGACGCCTACGGGCACTTTTTCTACCGGTTCGCCCAGGGTGAGTCCGGGGCCGACGTGTACGACCGGGTCGGCGGCTTCCTGGAGAGTCTGTTCCGCAGCTTCGAGGCGCCCGACCATCCCCCGAACGTCCTGATCGTCACGCACGGTCTGGCCATGCGGCTGTTCTGCATGCGCTGGTTCCACTGGACGGTCGCGGAATTCGAGTCACTGTCGAATCCGGGGAACGCGGAGATGAGGATGCTCGTTCTCGGGGACGACGACAAGTACGCGCTTGACCGGCCCTTCGAACGCTGGCGAGACCCGGAATCGTACGGGAGTACCGGCTAGAGTGGCACTTCGATGACCGCTGACTCCTCTCCCGAAGGGCGCTTGGACCGCGCTCTGGCAAGCCTGCGTGGCTTGGCCGTCGGGGACGCGCTGGGCTCGCAGTTTTTCGTGCCAGTGAACTACCCCTTGCTGAAGAACCGTGAGCTGCCTCCCGACCACTGGCAGTGGACGGACGACACCGAGATGGCCTGCTCCGTGGTGGCCGTCCTGGCCGCCCACCGCCGCATCGACCAGGACGCCCTGGCCCACTCCTTCGCTCATCACCACGACTTCGACCGGGGCTACGGCCCGGCCGTCAACCGCCTGCTGCGGCTGGTCAGGGAGGGCGGTGACTGGCGCGAGCTCGCGGCGGCCCTCTTCAACGGGCAGGGCTCCTGGGGCAACGGCGCCGCGATGCGCATCCCGCCCCTCGGCGCGTACTACGCGGACGACCCGGAGCAGGCGACCCACCAGGCCGAGATCTCCGCCTACCCCACGCATCAGCACCGTGAGGCGGTCGTCGGCGCCATGGCGGTCGCCGCGGCCGCCGCTCTGGCCGCCGACCCCGGCGGTCCGCCCAGCCCTGGTGCACTTCTCGACGGTGTCATCGCGCTCGTCCCGAGGAGCGCCGTCGGAGCGGGGCTGCGGCGGGCCCGGGACATGCTCGACTACGGCGACGCCTCCACCGTGGCGGCCGTGCTGGGCTGTGGGCGCCGCACGACGGCCCACGACACGGTGCCGTTCGCGCTCTGGTCGGCCGCCAGGTCCCTGGGCGACTACGAAGAGGCGTTCTGGACGACCGCTCAGGTCGGCGGCGACGTGGACACGACCTGCGCCATCGTGGGCGGTGTGCTCGCCGGCGGGAAGGCCGGGGCACCGCCCGCCGAGTGGGTGGAGCGGACCGAGGTCTATCCGGAGTGGTTGCGGGCCGCGGTCTGACAAGTCCGCCGAAACTCTCTGTGCATGCCGGGAACTCTGCGTGACGGTGCGTGCGTTGTCGTGGCAGTTGCTGTGTGGCCGAAGGGTCGCCATACGCGGAAGTCGCGCGAGAGACGCAGGGGGTGTGGCCATGGGGCTGTTGTCGGCGCTCGCCGTGTTGTTGTCGGTGGTTGCGCTACGGATGGCCGGGCCGCTGTCCTCGCTGTCGGTCCCCCGACCTCGGCCCGGCCGTCCGCGGTTCAACGTGAGCCCGGCTCGATCAGCCGAGGCCCGGCCCCGCCGTGCCGGCGAGCGCCTCCAGGTCGCTCTTGCGGACCTTGATCACCAACCAGGCGCTGGCCAGGGCGAGTACGGCCATGGAGGCAGCCGCGACGAAGCCCGTCGAGATGCCCTGGGCGAGCACCTCGTGTCCCCAGGGGGCGGGGAGCTGGTGTGTCCTCGCGAACTCCGCCTTCTGCTCGGGCGAGCCGTCGGACATGAATTTCGGCAGCTGCTTCTCCGCCTCGTCCTTGCTGGCCGACCCGAACACCGTCGTCAGGATGGACAGACCGAGCGAACCACCCACCTGCTGTGTGGCGTTGAGCAGCCCGGAGGCCGCACCGGCCTCGTGCTGGGCGACGCCGGAGACCGCCGTGATCGTCAGCGTCACGAAGTTCAGCCCCATGCCGAAGCCGAAGATCAGCATGGGGCCCAGGACTCCGCCGGCATAGGAGCTGTCGGAGCTGATGAGGGCCTGCCAGGCGAGCCCGATCACTGCGAGCGCCGAGCCCGTGAGCATGAACGGCTTGGGGCCGAGTACCGGCAGGAACCGCTGCGAGAGGCCTGCTCCGAGCGCGATCACGACGGTCACGGGCAGGAAGGCGAGTCCGGCCTCGATCGGGCTGTAGTCCAGTACGTTCTGGACGAAGAGCACGATGTAGAAGAACATCCCGAACATCGCGGCAGCGAGACTCAGCATGATCACGTACGTGCCCGAGCGATTCCGGTCGGCGAACATCCGCAGGGGAGTGATCGGCTCCTTGGCGCGCGATTCGATGAATGCGAAGGCGAGCAGGAGCACCACTGCGATGACGAACGACCCGATGGTCAGGCTGTCGCGCCAGCCCTCGTCGGCGGCACGGATGAAACCGTAGACGAGCAGGGCCATGCCTCCCGTGGAGGTCAGCGCGCCCGCGATGTCGAAGCGGCCCGTATGGCGCTCGGACTCGCTGATGTACAGCGGCGTCAGTACCGCGATCAGTACGCCGATCGGCACGTTGACGAAAAGCACCCATCGCCAGTCCAGCCATTCGGTGAGCATGCCTCCCGCCAGCAGGCCGATGGCACCGCCGCCCGCGGAGACCGCGGCGAAGACGCCGAAGGCGCGGTTCCGCTCGGGACCCTCGGGGAACGTGGTGGTGATCAGCGCCAGCGAAGTGGGCGAGGCGATCGCGCCGCCCACGCCCTGCAGGACGCGAGCGGCCAGCAGTTGCCAGGGCTCCTGGGCGAGTCCGCCGAGCAGCGAGGCGAAGGTGAACAGCAGGATGCCGGTCATGAAGACCCGGCGGCGCCCGAGGATGTCACCTGCCCGGCCGCCCAGGAGCAGCAGCCCGCCGAAGGTGAGCGTGTAGGCGCTGACGACCCATGTGAGGTCGGTCGTGCTGAACTTGAGGGCGTCTTGAATGTGCGGCAGCGCGATGTTCACAATCGTCGCGTCGAGGACCACCATGAGTTGGCAGGCCGCGATGACGGTGAGCGCAATGCCGGGACGTCCTTCCCGGCGGGCCGCACCCGGTTTCTGATCCTTGATCAACTGAGAGGTTGTCACTATGGGTCCCCCACGGGCGCTTTAGTGAACGGTGGCGTTCACTGTCGCTTCAACGGTAGTGAGTCCCCACTAGTGAACGCAAGCGTTCACTTAAGTTTGTCGGCGCGTGGCGTATCCCCCTATGTCGCCGCGCGGCGCTTGATTCGTCCCCCGAAATCCCGCTTCATTGTTCGCTGGAGACACTCAGATGGTTACCTCGCGCTGGACGGCCGCCCCCGCTCAGACGGCCTCCCTGCGTCGGCGTGGCGCCGTGCTGGAGCGTGCGATCCTGGACGCCGCACTGGAGCAGCTCAGTACGGTCGGCTGGAACGGCCTCACGATGGAGGGCGTCGCCGCCGGCGCCCAGACCGGCAAGGCCGCGGTCTATCGCCGCTGGCCGTCCAAGGAGGATCTGGTCGCGGATGCCCTCCGGGCGGGACTGCCGCGCTTCGAGGAGGCGCCCGATCTCGGAGCTGTGCGCGAGGATCTGCTCGAACTGTGCCGACAGGCGCGTGAGGCGATGTTCTCGCGCCCCGGCTTCGCGCTTCGCTCCGTCATTCACGAATGCGACCAGGTTCAGGCGGAACGCTTCCATGCGGTGATCTACAACGGGGTGGTGGAGCCGAGTGTCAAGCTCTTGCGCGAGATCATCACTCGTGGAATAGAGCGGGGCGAGGTGCGTCCTGACGCGGCGAGCGACTACGTCTTCGATGCCATCCCCGCCATGATGATGTATCGATCGAAGATGCGCGGCAGCGAATGGAGCGACCGTGATGTCGAAGAGATGATCGACCAGTTCATGCTGCCGCTGCTGCGGCCGAGCCATCCGTGACCGCTGCCCGTGGATGTTCCGGCACCGGCTGGGGAACCGGGGTGTCGCAGGGTGATCCAGGCGGCGTAGGCTAAGGGCGCCATGCCGTACGAACCGCCTACTCACGCCGTCGAGCGCTCTCTCCGCGCCACGACCGGAGCGAAGATCATTGCCGGCGTCGACGAGGTGGGGCGAGGTGCCTGGGCCGGCCCCGTCACCGTCTGCGCAGCGATCACCGGACTGCGCCGACCACCCCAGGGCCTCACTGACTCCAAGCTGCTCAGTGTCAAACGCCGCAACGAACTCGACGAGCAACTGCGGAAGTGGGTGACGTCGTACGCCCTGGGACACGCGACTCCGGAGGAGATCGACGACCTGGGGATGACGGCCGCCCTGCGGATCGCCGCCGTGCGCGCCCTGGAGGCGCTCCCGGTCCGCCCGGACGCGGTGATCCTCGACGGGAAGCACGACTATCTCGGGACGCCCTGGAAGGTCCGGACCGTGATCAAGGGCGACCGGTCCTGTGTGGCGGTCGCGGCGGCCTCAGTGATCGCCAAGGTTCAGCGCGACAAAATGATGGCCGAACTGGGTATCGACCATGCAGACTTCGGTTTCGCGGCCAATGCCGGGTATCCATCACCTGTGCACAAGGCCGCGTTGGAGGTGCGGGGCCCCACTCCGTACCACCGGTTGTCGTGGGCGTATCTTGATGCGCTGCCCCAGTGGCGGCACCTCAAGAAGGCCCGCAGCTGGGCGGACGGAAGCGTTCCGGAGATCGAGGGCCAGCTCGGCTTCGATTTCTGACGCCTACGCTCGCACTGATGTGCCACCCGCTGACGCGAGCCGTACCAACGTTTGATAAACATCAGCTCATGCCTCTCATTCCCGAGGAGCCTCAGATTCACGAGAGTGCCCAGGGTCCCCGCGCCACTCCGGCCAGCGGCCGCATCGCGCCGACCCCCCGTCCCGTACCCGGTCCACGTCCTGCGGCTCCGCCGCGCCCCGGTCGTCCCGGCCCGCTGCGGCCCGCGCCGCCGGTGCAACGTGCGCCGCACGACGTGGCCGTGGCCAAGCCCGGACTTCCGGGCCCCACCGCCCCCGCCGTCTCCGCTCCGACTCCGGCCACGGCTTCAGCTTCGGCGACCCCGCAGGTCCAGCTCATCCCGGCCTCGGCCGCCGGTGCGCTCGACGCTGCCGAGGAAGCCGTCGACCTTCTGCTGGACTCGGGCCGCGCCCCCGGTGACGTGCTGGTGATCACCACCGGTGAACAGCATCCGTGGGCCGCCCATGAACTGTCCTTCGGCGAGGACGCCTACTGGGCGCAGCACGACGCCGGTGACGACGTGTTCTACGCGGATGCCACCGCTGTTTCGCGTGCCGCGCCCCGTCCGGTGGTCGTGGTCGCCGTCAATGGCGGTTCTGCCGTCGCTGTTGCTGACGCTCTGCCCCTGGCCCACGCCCGGGCCGGAGCCCTGCTGATCGTCTGCGGCGACCCGCAGCAGATCAACTCGGTACTGGGCGCGGGAGTCTGAGCCCTTTCCGGTACGTCCGGGGGACACCGAGGGATGACGAAAGGTGCCGCCTGTGCGGCACCTGCACAGTGGGCATTTCCTCGTGCCCGCGTCGGCACGAGGTGCCCCACCCTCGGTTCACTCTGCCTTTCTCAGGGATGCGTTCGCCCGGCGCACAGGGTGCTGCCACGGCATCGGTGCCGGAACGGACCGTACGTCGGGGACGTACGGCCGGCGGACGTGGACCGAGCGGGGTCTCAGCTCTCAGCGAGCCGCTGCGCGGCGCAGGACCTCCGAGGCTGCGCCACCGGTGCGTGGCAGCAGTGGTGGCGACTCGGACGTGGCGAAGGGTTCCGGCGCGGAGTCCGCGTTCGGGCGGCGTCCGCCGCGTCCTTCGCCGAGCACCTGCCAGCCGTCACGTGTCAGCGTGATGTATGCCCCGCAGCGCAGCCCGTGCAGGGTGCAGGCGTCGCGCAGGCCCCACATCCAGGCTCCGTCCTCCTCCGTCCAACGCGCGTCGCCCTCACGGCAGTAGAGCAGCACCGCGGTGCGCACGGGGGTGCGGCGCCGCAGGTCGTGTGGGATCACCCGGCGCAGTTGGGCGAGCAGCGTGTTCCGGAACATCCAGCCGTCGGCCGGTGCATGGCGCCGTGTGAACGAGGCGCTCGCGCACAGCCGTTCATCCGGGTCGAGGACCGCCACGATCGCGGTCGCCGGTTTGGGACGGTGCCGGGAGTGCAGCCCACTGACGACCTCGCGCGGATTGCGCAGCAGTGGGATGCCGGCCTCGGCCCACTCGGCGGGTTCGAGCAGACGGGCGAGAGGGTTGGCGGATGCGGCGGACAGGTCGGCTGACGACGTGGACGCCGCGGAGGACGGAGCGAATCCGAAGGTCACGGTCCTCCCTTCGGCTACGCGCCCATACTTCGGGCGGGGTCGGATTCGGGGGAGCGCGCACCGCAGCAGAGCCCTACCGGTCCACGGACGAGCCGTGCGGGGAGCGGACCTCAATTCTTCCTGTCGAACTTGGTTGCGGCAACGAGCAATTGGGGCCACCGACCCGATTCATATGGTTCGTGGCTTATATCCCTACCCAGTGTTTTCCCGGTCGACGCATGAGGCCATCGGCCCCGGCTCTCAAAGGCTGCGCGGGAACGTGCGCGCGTTCTCCGGTGGCTGCTCAGCCTCGTACGGCCAGCACGAGAGGCAGCACCCCCTGGGCACCCGACCGCAACAGCAACCGGGCTGCGACCGCGAGGGTCCAGCCTGTCTCGGTCATGTCGTCGACGAGCAGCACGGGACCGCCGGCGGCCTGCAGCGCCTCCAGCAGGGGAGGCGGCACGGTGAGTGCGCCGTGTAGGGCGCGCAGACGCTGGGCGCTGTTGGAACGCGGCAGGGAGAGGTCGTCGGAGTGGGCGGTGTACGCGAGGGAGCCCAGGAGCGGGATGCGGCCGACCGCGGAGATCCGGCTCCCGAGCGAATGGACCAGCTGGGGCCGACTGCGTGAGGGCACGGTGACCACTCCGACCGGGCGGGCCGGTGCGTCCGGCGCGCCGGAGGCCCAGCCGTCGGGCGCCTTGGCCCAGTCGGCCAACACGGTCACGACGGCGTTCGCGACGTCGTCGGGGGCAGGGGCGTCCGGCGTCTGGGGTGCCAGCAACGGGCGCAGCCGGTTGCCCCAGCCGATGTCCGACAGCCGTCCGAGTGCCCGGCCCGGGGAAGCCTGTTCGCCGGGCGGAATACGGCCCTTGAGGTCGACGCCGATGGCCGGCAGCCCTGTGGGCCACATCCGGCGTGGCTCCACCACGACACCGGCGCGAGCCAGAGAGCCGCCCGCCGTGTCCAGGGCTGCCGGGGAGATGGCGGCGGTGAAACGGGGCCCGAGGCAGTTGTCGCAGCGGCCGCAGGGAGCCGCCTGTTCGTCGTCCAGTTGCCGACGGAGGAACTCCATGCGGCAGCCCGTGGTGTTCGCGTAGTCGCGCATGGCCTGCTGCTCATTGGCCCGCTGTTTCGCGACCCAGGTATACCGCTCGGTGTCGTACGACCAGGGCGTTCCGGTGGCGATCCAGCCGCCCTTGACCCGGTGGACCGCGCCGTCCACGTCCAGGACCTTGAGCATGATCTCCAGGCGCGTGCGGTTCAGCTCCACCAGCGGTTCGAGCGCGGGCAGCGACAACGGGCGGTCCGCGTGGGCGAGGGCGTCGAGCGTGCGCCGTACGGCCTCTTCGGGCGGGAATGCGACGGAGGCGAAGTAGGACCAGATCGCTTCGTCCTCACGGCCGGGCAGGAGCAGCACCTCGGCATGCTCGACGCCGCGTCCGGCACGGCCCACCTGCTGGTAGTAGGCGATGGGGGAGGACGGCGAGCCGACATGGACGACGAAGCCGAGGTCGGGCTTGTCGAATCCCATACCGAGCGCGGAGGTGGCCACCAGCGCCTTGACCTTGTTCGCGAGGAGGGCTTCCTCGGCCTGCTGGCGTTCGGCGTTCTCCGTCTTTCCCGTGTACGAGGTGACGGTGTGCCCGCACTGCCGCAGGAAGGCGGTGATCTCCTCGGCGGCGGCCACTGTGAGCGTGTAGATGATTCCGGAGCCCGGCAGGTCGTCCAGGTGATCGGCGAGCCAGGCCAACCGGTGGGCCGCGTCGGGTAGTTGAAGCACGCCGAGGCTGAGGCTCTCGCGGTCGAGTGGACCGCGCAGCACCAGCGCGTCCGAGCCGGTACCGGTGCCCAGCTGCTCCGCCACGTCCGCGGTGACCCGGGCATTGGCCGTGGCCGTGGTGGCGAGCACCGGTACGCCGGACGGCAGGTCGGTCAGCATGGTGCGCAGCCGACGGTAGTCGGGCCGGAAGTCGTGACCCCAGTCGGAGATGCAGTGCGCCTCGTCGACCACGAGGAGGCCGGTGGTGGCGGACAGTTCGGGCAGGACGTTGTCGCGGAAGTCGGGGTTGTTGAGCCGCTCGGGGCTCACGAGCAGCACGTCGACGGTGCCCGCGGCGACCTCGGCCCGGATGGTCTCCCACTCCTCGGGGTTGGAGGAGTTGATGGTCCGGGCGTGGATGCCCGCTCGAGCGGCGGCCTCGACCTGGTTGCGCATGAGCGCGAGCAGCGGAGAGACGATCACGGTCGGGCCGGCGCCGCGCTCACGCAGCAGCGCCGTCGCCACGAAGTACACCGCGGACTTGCCCCACCCCGTGCGCTGCACGACCAGGGCGCGGCGCTTGTCGGCGACCAGCGCCTCGATCGCCCGCCACTGGTCCTCGCGCAGTCGCGCCGATCCTGTGCCGTCCCCGACGAGCCGCGCGAGGATCCCGTCGGCAGCCTCGCGCAACTCCGCCTTGCTCGTGTGCGTCATGCCCCCATACAACAGGACGCCTCCGACACCGGGCCGCCACGGAAGCCGAGCTGTGGACAACGGGATCTTGCTTGTCGTGACCCTGATCGGACTTATCCACAGGCGCAAACGGAAGCTCGCGATCTGCGAGATCGTCTGCGCATGACGAATCACAGCGAAACGACCGGATCGGCAGCAAACGGCAACAATGGCGGACGCGGCGGCGGGCAGGACGGCGGAGACGCAGGGATCGGTGACCGCGTCGGATTCGAGGCACACGGCGCCGAACACCAGGTCACTCTGCGGACGCCGGGTGAACTGGCCGACGCTCTGCCGTACCTGCTCGGGTACCGGCCCGAGGACAGCATCGTTCTGGTCGCCCTGCACGACCGGGACGGACGCGGCCGGTTCGGCGGACGGGCCCGGCTCGGCATCCCCGCGAACAAGGACGACTGGGCGGCCGTGGCACGGCAGTTGGCCCACGGACTGATCACCGGGAGTGAGCGCAGGGGCGGCCGCCCCGAGCAGATGGTCGCCTACCTCTGCCAGGAACCGGCGGCCGGTGAGACCGGAAGGCAGATCACGGAACGGCTCGCCCCGCTGGCCGGGCTGCTGCGCACGGAGTGCGGCCGACTCGACGTTCCCGTGATCGAGGCATTGTGCATCTCCGACGGCCGCTATTGGTCGTACTGTTGTCCGAGCGGGGAATGCTGCCCCGTGGAGGGACTCCCGATGGGTCTGCCCGGCACATCCGTACTCGCCGCCGCGGCCACATACGCGGGGCTGCAGGTTCGCGGCACACTCCGCGAGTTGCGGGCCAGGCTGCAGCCCTGGGAGACCGCGGCCGCACTGGAGCAGGAAGTCGCTCTGGACACCGCAGGCATGGCCCTGCTCCCGAGGATGCTCGACCTGACGAGCCGGGCGGACGTCGCCGAGGAGACGGTCCGCCTGGCCAGGCGGACCATGAAGCGTTTCGGCGAGGCCCCGCCCGTGTCGGGCGCACTCCAGGCAGACCTGCGCGACGACGAACTGCTGGGGCACGACGAGGCAGCGGAACTCATTCTCGGCCTGCAGGACCGCACGACCCGGGACCGCGCGGCCGAATGGATGGAAGCGGAGGAGGCCGGGCCGGCCCTGCGGCTGTGGCGCGCACTGGCACGTCGGTGCGTCGGACCCTACGGCGAACACGCGGCGGCGCCGCTCACTCTGGCAGGTTGGGTCGCGTGGTCCGCCGGCGACGAGATCGAGGCCAGGGAAGCGCTGGCCATGGCGCTGGGCGCGGACCCCGGCTACCTCTTCGCCCGGCTCCTGCACCAGGCCTGCAACGAGGGTCTGGACCCGGAGTCGATCCGCCGCTGCCTGCGCGCGGAACGCGAAGGGCGTGAGGTGCGCGGGCGGGCGGTAGCCGCGGATTCCGCCGTCGCGGGGTGGAGCGAGGACATGGTCCGGTCGGACGCACCCGGTTCTGAAGGGAGTCAGGCGGTACCCCCGCCTGGAGCCGATCGGGCGCCGTCGGCGTGCGCGTCCCCTGCGGAAGGGGCAGCGCCGTCGTGCCCGACCGACACCGACGGGACGCAGGCCGCGCCAGCCACTGCGTCCCGTCGGCGTAAGCGGACACGTTCAGGTGCGCGCATCGATGGCCGGCCCCTTCTCATGGAAGCGGGACGGGATGCGGACCAGGACGGACGACCGTCCGGTGCGGAGGAATCCCGCCCGCGCTCTCGGTCGGGCGCCAGCACGCGTCCCGGCGCTGTCCGCCGACGCACCACCGGCAAGGACGACGCGCGCCACCCCGAGGGCACGCGGCCCGGGACCGGAGCCACCGAGGGGGAGGGATGAACGGCCGCTGGAAACGTGTCGCGCGCGGGTGGTCCCGCCTGTGCCGCCGGGGCACGATTCCGGGCCGCCGCCATGCGGTCGGCTTCCGCGGCTGTGGGCGTGACCCCGAGCAGGCCCGTCCCGTTCACCTGAGTGGCGGAACGCCTGACCGGGCCGTGCCGCCGTATCACCCTTGTCCTTCAGGAGCCCCGCACCGGGCGCCCAACACGCCCGAGCCGCGCAGAGAGCAGAGGAAGCGCCCCTTGCATCAGCCGACTCCGCCCTCCGCCGGCGACGGCCGTCCCGTCCTCGGCGGGCCTGCGACGGCCGGCAGAGGAAGCGCCGGTCCGCCCAAGCGGGCCACGGACACCGGGATGCCTGAGCCGAGGTTCCCCAACGGCACCCGGCGCACCTCGGCGGCCTCGGAGCACCGTCGGCACCCGACTCCGGAGCCGGACCGGTCGGACACCGTGCCCTCGGTGCCGTGGGGTGATGGGCCGTCTCCCTCGGAGCCGCGGAGGCGTGAGTTGTCTCCCTCGGAGTCGCGGGGCCGTGGGGTGTCTCCTGCGGAGTCGCGAAGCAGTGCCCCGTCCCCTTCGGCGTCTTGGGACCGCGGTCCGTCCCCCTCGGCCGAGTCCGCACGACGCCCGGCGACATCGACGGGCCAGGACTGGACTCCGCCTTCGACCGGGTCCCCCTTCTCCCGCCCGCCTTCACCTGCCCCGCCAGTGCCGCCACCGCAGGGTTCTTCCTCGGGCGGCCCCCACGGCCCCGCCGGCCTCCCCCCGGCGCACTCGGTTGTCATCTGTGTGGCGCTTCCGGGCCTGGCCATCTCCACGGACCAAGGGCAGTTGGGCGGTCAGGGGCTGGAAGGGTTCTACCGCTCGGGCCGGCGCGTGCTCTCCCGGTGTCAGGTCCGTGTCGCCGGCCGAGAACCGCTTCCGGTCCAGGCACGGCCGACCGCGGCAGACCGCGCACGCTTCGTGGCCACGGTGCGCGTGTCTCCGGGCGCGGGTCCGGACCCGGACGTCGTCGTCGAACGCACGCGCCATGCCGACGGGACGGAACGCATCACGTTGCACAGCGCTGTTGCCCGCCCGCTGCGGGTGCCGGTGGAGGTGGCACTCGGCACCGACCTGGCGGACCTGGGCGCGATCGCGTCGGGCCGGGCGGGGCCCGAACTGCCCGCGAGCGTCCACGACTCCGGCCTGCGCTGGTCCGCTGCGGTCGGCGGGGCTTCGGTCACGGCCGACCCGCCACCCACCGACGCGTTGGCTTCAGCGGGCCTGCTGCGCTGGGAGTTCGACCTGTCCCCCGGTGGTACGGCCCAGTTGGAGCTGCGCGTACGGCTGGACGGCGCCGGACCAGTCCGGGCCATGGGGCGAGCGGCTACCAACCCCCTGGCCGCCGCGCGTGCGACAGGCGACCACCCCGCTGTCCAGCCGCTCCTGCACACGAGCATCGAGGACCTCCAGGCGTTGCTGCTACGCGACCCGGCACACCCCACCGACACCCACCTCGCGGCCGGAGCCCCCTGGCGCTGCGGCCTGGCGCCGGCCGATGCACTCGTCGCGGCCAGGATGACGCTGCTGCTCGGCACCCGGCTCGCTGCAGGGACGCTCCGCACCCTCGCGCGCACCCAACTGCGGCGGCAGGACGGGCAGTCCGGCATGATTCCCGGGCCGCGACGGGACGCGGGCGCCCATCTCCCGGCCGGGTGCACGGGCACCGAGGCCACCCTGCTCTTCCCCGCACTGCTGGCCGAGGCGTTTCGATGGGGGCTCTCGCGGCAGGAGACGGAAGAGCTCCTTCCGACGGCCGAGCGTTGTCTGAGCTGGCTGCGGGCGGCCGTGGGGGAGGGGACGTACCTCTGCGACCCGCAGCCAGGAGGCCCGGTCCGCTGCGAGACGCAAGCCCATGCCCATCGCGCGGCCGTCCTCGGCGCCGATCTGCTCGACGCCTTCGGCAGACCGGGCGGCACGGTGCTCCGGCAGTGGGCCCGGCAACTGCGGACGGTCTTCCGTGAGGACTTCTGGGTGGACGACCGCGGCGGTGGCCGCCCGGCGGCCGCACGTGCCCCCGACGGACGTCTCGTACCGCAACTAGGGGCCACAGCGGTCCATCTCCTCGACACCGGTCTGCTGGGCGGCGGTGAGCAGGCGCCCGGGCTGCTCGACAGAGTGCAGACCGAACAACTCGCCCGGCTGTTCGGGAGCCCGGCTATGGACTCGGGCTGGGGGCTGCGCGGACTGGGCACCAAGGAGGCGGGATACAACCCGTTCGGCCACCGTTCCGGAGCCGTACGAGTCCACGAGACAGCGGTCGCCGTCGCGGGGCTGGCCGCCGCCGGGTACGAGAAGGAGGCAGGCTCGCTCCTGAGGGGGCTGCTGGCGGCGGCCGAGACCTTCGGCCACCGGCTCCCCGAGATGTACGCCGGTGAACAGCGCACCGACGGCAGCGCACCCCTCCCACACCCGGCGGCCTGCCGTCCCGCGGCCACGTCGGCTGCCGCTGGAGTCCTGCTGCTGAGCGCCCTCGCGGGAATCCGCCCCGACGCCCCGGCAGGGACCGTCACACTGCGCCCTGTGCGGAGCGCGCCTCTCGGAGAGATCGGTCTGACCGGGCTGAGGATCGCTGGGGCCCCGTTCTCTGTGCGGGTCAGCAGACTCGGCCTCGCCATGGTCGAGGAAGCCGCTGAAGGGCTGCAACTGGGCTCGTGACCCCTAAGGACACCGCATCCGGCAGTGGCCGGGACGGAGGGAAGGGACAGCTTCTTACCGCTGTGGATCAGCCACCGGTGCGGCCGACGAAGGGAGTGTTTATCGTCAGGCAGACGACTATGATCGCCGCATGCCCTACGACCCGTCAGCGTTTCCGCCCTTCGCCGTCACCGTGGACCTGGTCGTACTGACCGTGCGACGCCACGCCCTGTGTGCGCTCGCGGTGCGCAGGGGCGAGCCGCCGTTCCAGGGACGCTGGGCACTTCCCGGTGGCTTCGTGAGGGCCGACGAGGACCTGGCACAGGCAGCGGCCCGCGAGCTGGCCGAGGAGACCGGGCTGCGCGCCCACGACCCTGCCGTACCCGTGCAGGACAACGGAGCACACCTGGAACAGCTCGCGACCTACGGCGACCCCAAGCGTGATCCGCGGATGCGCGTGGTGAGCGTCGCGCACCTCGCCCTGGCCCCCGACCTGCCCGCACCGCGAGCGGGCGGCGACGCCAGCAACGCACGCTGGGCGCCCGTCGAGGAGCTGCTGCAGCAAGGCGGTTACGGCCGGGACGGGGAGCCGATTGCGCCACTCGCCTTCGACCATGCGCAGATCCTGGCGGACGGGGTGGAGCGCGCCCGTTCCAAGATCGAGTACTCCTCGCTGGCCACGGCGTTCTGTCCGCCCGAGTTCACCGTCGGCGAGCTGCGCCGCGTCTACGAGGCGGTGTGGGGCGTGGCACTGGACCCGCGCAACTTCCACCGCAAGGTGACCGGCACACCGGGCTTCCTGGTCCCCACCGGCGGTACGACCACACGACAGGGCGGCCGCCCTGCCCAGCTCTTCCGGGCCGGCGGCGCCACTCTTCTCAATCCTCCGATGCTGCGCCCCGAAGTGTGACGCGCCAGAAAAACGGACATAACGCGCTATCTTGCTGCGGGTGATCCAGGCCTTCGGACTGACCAGTATCTCCCGCAAGGACCTCCCGCCCGCGGTCGACGACGTGTCCTTCGAAGCCCTCGCGGGCCGCGTCACCGCGCTTCTTGGGGCGACGGGCGCAGGCAAGACCTCGGCGCTCAGACTGATGCTCGAACTCCAGCAGGGCCGTGGCATCACCTACTTCAGGGGGCGGCCGTTGCACCGCATCGCCCATCCCTCGCGTGAGGTCGGCGTACTCATGGGCGATGTGCCGGGCCATCCCGCGCGCACGGTCCGCGGCCATCTGCGCATGCTGTGCGCCGCGGCGGGCGTGCCGGTCCGGCGTGCCGACGAGGTGCTGGAAGTGGTGGGCCTCGTCAGCCTGCGCGACGAGCGGCTCGGCACCCTGTCGCGCGGCATGGACCGACGTCTGGGCCTGGCCTGCGTCCTGCTGTCGGACCCGCACACACTCGTCCTGGACGACCCCGCCGACGGGCTCTCCGGCCGTGAGAGCCAGTGGCTGCACGGCATGCTGCGAGCGCACGCCGCCCAGGGTGGCACCGTCCTGTTCACCACGGCCGAGCCCAAAGAGGCCGCGCGTGCCGCGGATCGCGTCGTCACGCTCGAACAGGGCAGACTCGTCGCCGATCAGGAGGCCGTGGAGTTCGCCCGCACCAGGCTGCGCCCCCGTGTCGCAGTGCGCACTCCTCACGCCACCCGCCTCGCCGCCCTGCTCGCGAAGGAGGCCCGCACGGCGCGTCGCTCCGTCGAAGTCGTCCAGGAGGGAGGCAACCGTCTGTACGTGTACGGCAGTACCTGTGCCGACATCGGCGAGACAGCCTTCCGCCATGGTGTGCTGGTCCACCAACTCGCCGACGAGACCGGGGACATGGGGCCGGGCGCGGGGCTACTTCCCGGCGAGGCCGCGCGGGCCGCCGCAGCCACGCCGACAGGTGTCACAGGGTCGAAACCATGCGATCTCCTCGATGGCGGTGAAACCGAGGTCGTCGGGACGGAGACCCGAAGCGGTCAGGAGGCCCATGACGGCCTGGAATCGCCGAGCGGTTCGGAGGTACGCGGCGACCGGGGCGCGCCCGCCAGTCCTAAAGCGCGCGACGAGCAGGCGCCACACAGGAGTCGGGCAAGCCATGGCGGCCCGGCGGCCGGAAGTGGTCGTGTCGTGTCGAATCCCGGCGGGGCCTCCAAAGCCCCCGCCCCCCTCCCCCCTCTCCCACCCCCCATCTCCGTCAGGTCCGCTCCCAGCCCCTTGCGTCCCCTGCGCTATGAACTGCGTCGCGCGGCAGGGATCGGCACCGGCTTCCTCGCCGGCGGCGCTGTCCTCGTCGTGTCCGCCCTCACCGCCGTACTCCTCGCACGAGTCGGTCACACTCCGCAGGCGCGCCTGCTGGCCGCGTGGCCCAGGGAGTTGCCGCTGCCCCCCGCTGCACTCGGGGCGGGCCTGCTGGGCGCGCTCGCGTTCGGCGATGAGTTCCGCCACCCCGCCCTGGCCGCGGACCGCGGCACCGTGCCCCGTCGGTTGGGGCTGCTCACCGCGAAACTCGTCGTCGCCGCGGCCACCGCGCTGCTGCTGGCCTTCCTCACGCTGGGCTGCGACGCCGAAGTGCTCTATCTCGTCTACGGACAGGAGCTCACGGAAGTTCCCGCCGACTGGTTGGCGCTGGGCGCGAGTTGGTTCGGGCTCGTGGTCGGGTGCGCCTGGGCCGGTGTCCTGGCCGCCGGCATCTTCCGGTCCACCACGGCCGGGCTCGCGGCGGTGGTCGCGGTGCCCGTCGTCGTCGTACCCCTCGTACAGAAAGCCCTGGAAGGAGCGTCCGTGCGAGCGGCAGCCGGGCTGCCCGCACGCGCGCGTGAGGTCCTCCTGTTGCAGTGGCCCTTCGGTGGAGAGCGCTATCTGGCCGGAGCGGTGCGTGTGATCGCCCAACCCGTGGGCGGCGCGCTGACGTTGTCGCTGACCGCCCTGCTCTGCGCATATCTGCTCACGACCCTGCGCAGCAGAGTCCGATGACGACCGTCCGGGCCCTTCCGGTCCCGACCTGTGCACAACTCCCCGACGAAAGCGCATTTCTTTCCGATAAGGCGTCAATTGCGACGGGGTGAGCGATCACCCTTTCGTGTGCTTTTCAGCAAAGACCTCAAGGGAGTTGGAAGCGACGCCGACAAAGGATCCGTGAGTACCCTTGCGCACACCATGATGACCGCCGCCCGCTCCGCCGACTCCGGTCTGGCCGGCCCGGGCGAACTCGACCGCTACCCCTACGGCGGGGCCCAAGCCGCCGACCGCGTCGGAGCCTCCGTCTGGGATGGCTCGGACCCGGAGCTGGGCCGCGTGGGCCGACGTGCCGCAGGCAGCCGCGGGCGCGGACTGCACGGCCAACTCGTCCAGCAGCTGGGCCAGATGATCGTCTCCGGTGACCTGGGAGCCGACCGGCCGCTGGTCCCGGAGGAGATCGGCCAGCGCTTCGAGGTCTCCCGTACCGTCGTCCGTGAGTCGCTCCGCGTCCTGGAGGCCAAGGGCCTGGTCAGCGCCCGGCCGAACGTGGGCACGCGCGTGCGTCCCGTCAGTGACTGGAACCTCCTGGACCCGGACATCATCGAGTGGCGGGCCTTCGGGCCGCAGCGCGACGACCAGCGCCGCGAGCTGAGCGAGCTGCGCTGGACGATCGAGCCGCTCGCCGCGCGGCTGGCCGCCGGGCACGGCCGTGAGGACATCCAGCAGCGTCTCGGCGACATGGTCGAGATCATGGGGCACGCCATGAGCCAGGGCGACGCGCTCACCTTCTCCCGGGCCGACGCCGAGTTCCACTCCCTGCTCATCCAGGTCGCGGGCAATCGCATGCTGGAGCATCTTTCCGGGATCGTTTCGGCCGCCCTTCAGGTCTCCGGAGGCCCGGTCACGGGCTGTGACCGGCCGACCGAGTCGTCGCTGGTGTATCACGGCCGGATCGTCGACGCCCTCGCCACCGGCGACGGAGCGGCCGCCGAGGCCGCCATGCGTCAGCTGCTCACCGTCCATCCCGAGGTCGAGCGCGTGGTGCCCGCGCCGCGCGAGCACTGACCGCACACCGCGGGCGGCGCGGCCGAGGATGTCCTTCCCCTCCTGCGGCATCGTTCGGCCGCCGAACCGCCACCGTCGGACCCCGCAGGATCACCGGTGATCCTGCGGGGTCCGACGGTGCGCGTGGTGACGGCACCCCGGGCATCGCTGGTCGGGACGGGCTGGTGACCTTCTATGTCCATGCCTGACCGTTTTTGGTCGCTTACGGGGTGTGACTCGGGCCACGCAGATTGGGCGTAACGCTCGTGGGAGCAGCGCGATGACCTAAGAGGTGACAGCCGCGGAGGGAATACGGACGCCGTTTCAGGCGCTGTGCATCTTCCCGGCCCCCCGCCCGCGCCGTCGGCCACTCCCAGGCCGGTGGTCGGCTCCTGTCCGCCGTGGACGGGGCCGGAAGCCGTTTTCCAACGTTCCGAGAGGTTGTTCGTGTCGGCCAGCACATCCCGTACGCTCCCGCCTGAGATCGCCGAGTCCGTCTCTGTCATGGCTCTCATTGAGCGGGGAAAGGCTGAGGGGCAGATCGCCGGCGATGACGTGCGTCGGGCCTTCGAAGCTGACCAGATTCCGGCCACTCAGTGGAAGAACGTACTGCGCAGCCTCAACCAGATCCTCGAGGAAGAGGGTGTGACGCTGATGGTCAGTGCCGCGGAGCCCAAGCGCACCCGAAAGAGCGTCGCAGCGAAGAGTCCGGCCAAGCGCACCGCCACCAAGACGGTCGCGGCGAAGACGGTGACCACGAAGAAGGCCACCGCCACCGCAACCCCGGCGGCTCCGGCCGCTGAGCCCGCCGTCGAAGGTGAAGCGCCCGCGAAGCCCGCCGCGAAGAAGGCGGTCGCCACCAAGAAGGCGGCCGCGAAGAAGACCGTCGCCACCAAGAAGACCGCGGCGGCGGCGAAGAAGACGACCGCCAAGAAGGACGACGCCGAGGCCGTCGAGGACGAGGTCCTCGAGGAGATCAAGCCCGGCGAAGAGGAAGAGGAGGGGGCCGAGAACAAGGGCTTCGTCCTCTCCGACGACGACGAGGACGACGCGCCTGCCCAGCAGGTCGCCGTGGCCGGTGCCACCGCCGACCCCGTCAAGGACTACCTCAAGCAGATCGGCAAGGTCCCGCTGCTCAACGCCGAGCAGGAGGTCGAGCTCGCCAAGCGCATCGAGGCCGGTCTGTTCGCCGAGGACAAGCTGGCCAACGCCGACAAGCTCGCGCCGAAGCTCAAGCGTGAGCTGGAGATCATCGCCGAGGACGGCCGCCGCGCCAAGAACCACCTGCTGGAGGCCAACCTCCGTCTGGTGGTCTCCCTGGCCAAGCGCTACACCGGCCGCGGCATGCTCTTCCTGGACCTCATCCAGGAGGGCAACCTCGGTCTGATCCGCGCGGTCGAGAAGTTCGACTACACCAAGGGCTACAAGTTCTCCACGTACGCCACCTGGTGGATCCGTCAGGCGATCACCCGCGCCATGGCCGACCAGGCCCGCACCATCCGTATCCCGGTGCACATGGTCGAGGTCATCAACAAGCTCGCGCGCGTGCAGCGTCAGATGCTCCAGGACCTGGGCCGCGAGCCCACTCCGGAGGAGCTGGCCAAGGAACTCGACATGACCCCCGAGAAGGTCATCGAGGTCCAGAAGTACGGCCGCGAGCCCATCTCCCTGCACACCCCGCTGGGCGAGGACGGCGACAGCGAGTTCGGTGACCTCATCGAGGACTCCGAGGCCGTCGTCCCGGCCGACGCGGTCAGCTTCACGCTCCTCCAGGAGCAGCTGCACTCCGTCCTCGACACCTTGTCCGAGCGCGAGGCGGGCGTCGTCTCGATGCGCTTCGGTCTCACCGACGGTCAGCCGAAGACCCTCGACGAGATCGGCAAGGTGTACGGCGTCACGCGCGAGCGCATCCGCCAGATCGAGTCGAAGACCATGTCGAAGCTGCGTCACCCGTCGCGTTCGCAGGTGCTGCGCGACTACCTCGACTAGGTCGTAGTCGTACGTCGCGAAAGGCCCGGCCCCTCTCCAGGGGCCGGGCCTTCGTGCTGCGCGCACAGGCGCCCTGCATGACTCTGGGTTTCCGATCACCACCCCGGAGTGAGGAGCCTGCATGCGTCGTCCCATTGCCCGAGCGCTGGCCCGGCCGCTGGTTCTGGCAGCCGTGGCGGCGGCCATACCGCTGGTGTCGGCCGCCCCAGTGGCCGCCGACAGCATCGTCGTCGGAGGATTCCCGGTCGAAGTGTCCAACGCGCCCTGGACAGTGGCTCTGTCCAGCCGTGACCGGTTCGGGGGTACGCGCGCCGGGCAGTTCTGCGGCGGTGTGGCCGTCGGCCGGACCACGGTGCTCACCGCGGCCCACTGCATGGGCGAGGACGTTCTGGGAGGACCGCCTGAGCAGGTGAGTGACTTCCGTGTCATCGCGGGCCGTACGGACCTGCTCTCGGACCAGGGTGCGGAGATCGCCCTACGCGAGGCCTGGGTGAATCCGGGCTACGACCCGGAGAGCAACGCGGGCGACTTCGCGGTCCTCACCCTCGCCGAGCCGCTGCCGCAGAGTGCGGTCATCACTATGGCGGCCGCAGGCGACCCCGCCTACGAACCGGGAACCCGCGCCACGGTCTATGGCTGGGGGGACATCACGGGTGGCGGTGACTACGCACGCAGTCTGCGGGGCGCGCGCGTCCACGTGCAGGCCGACGCGCGGTGCAGTGAGGCATATCCGGGAGGCGGCGACGGCACCTATCTCGCCGACAGCATGCTGTGCGCCGGTGAGGAGCGGGGCGGTCGTGACGCCTGTCAGGGGGACAGCGGAGGACCGCTGGTCGCCGGGGGGAAGTTGATCGGGCTCGTGTCCTGGGGCAACGGCTGTGGGCGAGCGGGCTGGCCCGGCGTCTATACCCGTGTGTCCGACGTCACGCAGACGTTGGACCGGGACGGCCGCAACGGGGTCGACGGGCGCCACGACATTGGCTGAGAGGGCCTCTGTGGTGCTGAGCGCCTCGTGGCCCATGAGCGAGGGCGGTCATCCCTGTCACCAGGGGCGACCGCCCTCGTGCCGGCCTGTGCCGGAGCTGCTCGTCGTGGACGCGAGGTGTCAGCGCTCTTCTTCGGAGGCGGATACCGGAACGGACGTAAGCCGCTCCGTCTCGTCCTGTATCTCAGCGGCGATCTTCTTGAGTTCCGGCTCGAACTTGCGACCGTGGTGGGCGCAGAAGAGCAGTTCTCCGCCGCTGAGCAGGACCACGCGCACGTACGCCTGGGCGCCGCAGCGGTCGCAGCGATCAGCGGCCGTCAGCGGGCTCGCGGGGGTCAGAACAGTAGTCACGTCGCCTCTTCTCTAGCTCGACGAGCTGTCGTACCAGGGTCAACATCCAACCAGCCCCAAAACGTTCCCGCTCGTGGCTTCACTCAGAGAGAAATTTCTCCGGGGTGGCTGACTGCTGCCGGTTTGGCGGCGAATGTGCCGTATTGCGTGTCTGTGTGTCTTACGGTTTCGCGCTGTCGGTCAAGGTCTGTCCGGCCGGCTGGGTTGCCGGTTGTTCATGAGGACGTGCCCGGAGCCTAAATGGTTCATGCCTGTAAGGGAACGTGATATGTACTTCACCCCATCGAGGGATCGAACAGGTATGCGACCCTGGATTAGTCTGTGTTCCACACGAGGGTGGCGTTACACCGGCCCTACCAGGCCTCGGTACCCTCTTGGCGGCGACCGAAGCCGTGCCCTTACCCAGAAGGGCCCCACCTGAAATTCAGCGAGGAGCGAACCGCGTGACCGCCGAGACGTCCGTGCCGTCCACAGCTCTGCTGGCAGGAGCAGACCGGGACGGTTCCAACTACACCGCGCGGCACCTGCTCGTCCTCGAGGGGCTCGAGGCCGTACGCAAGCGCCCGGGAATGTACATCGGCTCGACCGACAGCCGTGGTCTGATGCACTGCCTGTGGGAGATCATCGACAACTCCGTCGATGAAGCCCTCGGCGGGTACTGCGACCACATCGAGGTGATCCTCCACGACGACGGATCCGTGGAGGTCCGGGACAACGGCCGGGGCATCCCGGTCGACGTCGAGCCCAAGACCGGTCTGTCCGGCGTCGAGGTCGTCATGACCAAGCTGCACGCCGGCGGCAAGTTCGGTGGCGGCTCGTACGCCGCCTCCGGCGGTCTGCACGGCGTGGGTGCCTCCGTGGTGAACGCCCTGTCTGCCCGGCTGGACGTCGAGGTGGACCGTAGCGGACACACGCACGCGATCAGTTTCCGGCGCGGTGTGCCGGGTGCTTTCGCGGCCGGTGGCCCCGACGCCAAGTTCGATGCCACGAGCGGCCTGCGGAAGGCCAAGAGGATCCCCAAGACCCGCACCGGCACGCGCGTGCGCTATTGGGCGGACCGCCAGATCTTCCTCAAGGACGCCAAGCTCTCCCTGGAGAACCTCCACCAGCGTGCGCGCCAGACCGCGTTCCTGGTCCCCGGCCTGACCATCGTCGTTCGCGACGAGTTCGGCCTGGGCGAGGGCGGAAGCAAGGGCGAGGAGTCCTTCCGCTTCGACGGCGGCATCAGCGAGTTCTGCGAGTACCTGGCCACCGACAAGCCGGTCAACGACGTCCTCCGCTTCTCCGGACAGGGCGTCTTCAAGGAGACCGTTCCGGTTCTGGACGAGCACGGGCAGATGACCCCCACCCAGGTCACCCGTGAGCTCGACGTCGATGTCGCGATGCGGTGGGGCACGGGCTACGACACGACCCTGAAGTCGTTCGTGAACATCATCGCCACCCCCAAGGGCGGCACTCATGTCGCGGGCTTCGAGACGGCCGTGACAAGCACGATCAACGAGGTCCTTCGCGCCAAGAAGCTGCTGCGCGTCGCCGAGGACGACATCGTCAAGGACGACGCTCTCGAAGGCCTCACGGCCGTGGTGACGGTGCGGCTGGCGGAACCGCAGTTCGAGGGCCAGACCAAGGAGGTCCTCGGTACCTCGGCGGCCCGCCGCATCGTGAACACCGTGATCTCCAAGGAGCTCAAGGCGTTCCTGACGTCCACGAAGCGGGACGCCGCGGCCCAGGCACGGGTCGTCATGGAGAAGGCGGTGGCCGCGGCACGCACGCGTATCGCGGCCCGTCAGCACAAGGACGCTCAGCGCCGGAAGACGGCCCTGGAGTCGTCCTCGCTGCCTGCCAAGCTCGCCGACTGCCGCAGCGACGACGTCGATCGCAGCGAACTCTTCATCGTCGAGGGCGACTCCGCGCTCGGCACCGCGAAGCTCGCCCGGAACTCCGAGTTCCAGGCGCTGCTGCCCATCCGCGGCAAGATTCTCAACGTCCAGAAGTCGTCCGTCACGGACATGCTGAAGAACGTGGAGTGCGGTGCGATCATCCAGGTCATAGGGGCGGGATCCGGCCGGACCTTCGACATCGACGCGGCCCGCTACGGCAAGATCATCATGATGACCGACGCCGATGTCGACGGCTCGCACATCCGGTGCCTGCTGCTGACGCTGTTCCAGCGCTACATGCGGCCCATGGTCGAGGCGGGCCGGGTGTTCGCCGCGGTGCCGCCGCTGCACCGGATCGAGCTCGTGCAGCCGAAGAAGGGCCAGGACAAGTACGTATATACCTACTCCGACCGTGAGCTGCGCGAGAAGCTGCTGGAGTTCCAGAGCAAGGGCGTCCGGTACAAGGACTCCATCCAGCGCTACAAGGGTCTGGGTGAGATGGACGCCGACCAGTTGGCCGAGACCACGATGGATCCGCGGCACCGGACTCTGCGGCGGATCAACCTCGCCGACCTGGAGGCCGCCGAGCAGGTCTTCGATCTGCTGATGGGCAACGACGTGGCGCCTCGGAAGGAGTTCATCTCGGGGTCGGCGGCGACGTTGGATCGGTCGCGCATCGACGCGTAGCGCTGGGCGGGTGCCGGCTTTCTGGTCGGCCCTCGGCCCCGCCTTCAGGTTCGGGGGCCCGGTTGGGGGTTGGAGCAGGGGCCGGGTCGGGGTCGGGGTCGGGGTCGGGGTCGGCGAGATGGTTCGGCGCCCGAAACCGTCCGTGCGGCTTGCGGCGCCGGTGCCTTGTGAGGGAGCGGCTTGTAGTCGGTCGGTCGGTCGGTGGCCGGGCCGACGGCTGGGCGGCAGACAGCGTCGGGCCTGGGTTCTCCACCCGTGGGTGGACGGGCCCGGGCCTCGGTAATCCACCCGTGATCCACCCTGGCTCCGATCTCCCGACCTGCGGAATTCCGTAGCTTCGAAGGTGTCGGCGGCATCCGCTGCCGACGGTCCCTTCTTCGCTCACGGAGGCTGTGATGTCCGGGCTCATCGACGCGTTGCTGATCGTGTTCGCGGTGGTCGTGGTGATCGCCCGGCAGTTCCGCGCAAGCCGGATAGACACCGGGCGGCGCTGGTGGCTGCTACCCGTAGTCCTCGCCGTCGTGGCACTCCGCGAACCTGGACTGGTGGATGCCCATCACCGCACGGCATCGATCGCCCTGCTCACCGCCGAGCTGCTCACCGGCCTCGCCATCGGGGCCGGCTGGGCCTGGACGAGCCGCATATGGACGGAGCCGGACGGGGCGGTGTGGAGCAAGAGCACCAAGGCGAGCGGGGCCGTCTGGGGCGTAGGCATCGGTTTGCGCGTCGGCCTCTTCGCGCTCGGCGCGGCACTCGGCGTCCATCAGGACTCCTCCGCCCTGCTGCTCGCCCTGGCAGCCACCCTGCTGGTGCGCTCCGGGACACTGGTCTGGCGTGCGCAGTCGCTGCGCCCTGCCACCTCACCTGCCCCGGCGTACGGTGAGCCCATGTTCCGGTCCACGGGGAAGGAACGCGTGTGACGGAGAACGCCTGGACCCGTTGGCCCTCCCGTGAGGCGCTCAAGCGTGAGGCGGCCACGCGTCCTCGGCGTGTGCTCGGCTGGGTCACGCGCTCACTGGTGCTCACCATGCTCCTCTGGGGCGCCTTCAACAGCACTGATGTGCGCGGTTGGGGCGTCTTCGGAGCAGTGGCCGCAGTCCTGGTGTCGGCCGTCGTCGCCTGGGCGATGTTCCGCACCACCTTGGCGCACCGGCTCTGGCCCTCCCTGGCGTTCTACGGCATCCTCCTGGCGATCGCGGCCGCCGCGCAGGTCGCAGATTTCCGGGTCATCGCCCTCGTCCTGTGGTGCGGCTGCGCCATCACCGCGCTGGAGCGGCTGCCCATCGCCGCTGCCCTGCCGGTGACCGTGGTCGCCCTCGCCCTCTACGCCGCCATCGACGACGACGTGTGGCTGACCACCGTGGCCACCACGGCGGGGCTCGCCCTAGCGGGCTATGTCCTGCGGCTGGATGCCGAGGCCCGTGGCAGCGCCCAACGGCTGCTCACCCAGGAGCGGGCCGCACATGCAGCCGAGGCGGAGTCGGCGGCACTCGCGGAGCGGGCCCGTATCGCCCGGGAGATCCACGACGTGCTGGCGCACAGTCTCTCGGCCCAGCTCGTGCATCTGGAGGCGGCCAGGTTGCTGATCGAGCGCGACGCGGACCGCGACCAGATACTGGAAAGGGTGGTGGCGGCACGGGGGATGGCCCGCGACGGTCTCGCCGAGACTCGGCAGGCGCTGTCGGCTCTGCGCGGGGACATGACTCCGCTGGAGGACTTCCTGACCGAGCTCTTGGGTACGGCCGACGGAGCCGAAGCCACCATTTCGGGTAGGCGCAGACCGCTGCCGGCCGAGGCGTCGCAAGCCGTGCGCAGGGTTGCCCAGGAGGCCCTGACCAACGTCCGCAAGCATGCGCCGGGGGCCAAGGTGGGTGTGCGGCTGGAGTACGGCGAGGACCAAGTGACGCTGGTCGTGCGGGACTCGGGCGGTTCGCCGGGTGAACTCACGGCCACCGGAGCCGGGTACGGTCTCCTGGGAATGCGGGAGCGCGCCGAACTGCTCGGTGGTTCGCTGGACGCCGGGCCGGACGACGAAGGGTTCGTGGTGACGTTGCAGGTGCCCGTATGACGCAGGGGGTGGAGACGAAGCCCGCGCGGGTGCTGGTCGTCGACGACCAGACCGTGGTCCGCGAAGGCATCGTGATGCTGCTCGGTCTCCTGCCCGGGCTCGAGGTCGTGGGCGCAGCGGGGGACGGGGAGGAGGCGGTGAGACTGGTCGCGGAACTCGCCCCGGACGTCGTGCTGATGGACCTGCGCATGCCCCGCTGCGACGGGGTGGAGGCGACCCGGCGGATCCGGACCGAGCACCCCGGGACACAGGTTGTCGTGCTGACGACGTACGCGGACGACGATTCGCTGTTTCCCGCGCTCAAGGCGGGGGCGCGCGGGTATCTCACCAAGGACGCGGGCGGTGACGAGATCGTGCGGGCCGTGCACAGCGTGCTCTCGGGGGACGCGGGGCTGTCGCCGAGCATCCAACGGCGGCTGCTGGAGCGGCTGTCGGACCCCGAGCCTCCGCAAAAGGTCTCCGCAGAGGCGCCGGACGGGCTCACCGCACGGGAGATCGAGGTGCTGGCGCTGATCGCCGAGGGGCTCAGCAACCAGGAGATCGCCCGCAGGCTGCATGTCTCCACCGCCACGGTGAAGACCCACATCAACAACCTCTTCGCCAAGACGGGTCTCAAGGACCGCGCGCAGGCGGTGCGTTACGCCTATACCAAGGGACTTGTGCGGCCACCGACGGGAGGAATCACCTGATGGGGTGAAGAGCGCGGGGAAGAAGAGTCGGGGATCTTCCCGTTCTGTCCATCCTTGGGCATGCAGTCAAGCAACGCTCGTCCTCGCGGAAGCGGGGGTGATGCCGAGAGTTCGGCCGAGAACCACGACGGTGACCATGTGGCCCGCGCCGAGGCGTCCGCCGGTGTGCGGTACGACGATCCCTGGTACGACGCGCTCGCCTCGGGTTGGGGCGAGACGGGCGGTGACGGCACATCCGTGCCCACGGCTGCGACGGCACGCGGGCAGCGCGAGGAACGGGCCGCCGCGGCGGCCGACGTCTACCTCGAGGTGCAGCGCAGCGCGGCTTTCCAGGAGGTGCGCAGCCGGTACCGGAGGTTCGTGGTGCCGGCGGGCATCGGGTTCTTCGCCTGGTACGTGGCCTACGTCGTGGCCGCGACGAGCGCGCCGGGGTTGATGGCGCGGCCCGTGGCGGGCGCGGTGAACGTGGCGATGGTCGCAGGACTCGGGCAGTTCCTCACGACCTTCCTGCTGACCTGGGCGTACGCCCGGCATGCGAGGTTGCGCCGGGACCGGGCCGCGCTCGAACTGCGGTGGGACACCCAGGAACTGACCCGTACGGCCCGGGGCGGTGCGTCGTCATGATGGGGGATCACCAGACCCTGGCGCTGCTGCTGTTCAGCGTGTTCGTCGCGGTCACGTTGGGGATCACGACGTGGGTGAGCCGTCACCGGCACGGTTCGGCCGAGGAGTTCTACGCCGGCGGGCGGTTGTTCTCGCCGATGGAGAATGGTTTTGCCATCGCGGGCGACTACATGTCGGCCGCGTCCTTTCTCGGTATCTCCGGGCTCATCGCGCTCTTCGGGTACGACGGGATGCTCTACTCGGTGGGTTTCCTCGTGGCCTGGCTGGTGGTGCTGTTCCTCGTGGCTGAACTGGTGCGCAACTGCGGGCGGTTCACGCTAGCCGACGTGGTCGCCGCGCGGATGAGTGAGCGGCCGGTGCGGATCGCGGCGGGAACTTCCTCGGTCACCGTGTCCGTGCTGTATCTGGTGGCCCAGATGGTGGGTGCGGGGAGCCTGGTCGCCCTGCTGCTCGGGGGCACCAGCGAGGCGGCGCAGTCCTGGACCGTCATCGCCGTCGGGGCACTCATGGTGATCTACGTGTCCCTGGGCGGGATGCGGGCGACGACATGGATCCAGATCGTCAAGGCGGTCCTGTTGCTCGGCGGGACCGTCGCGCTGACCGTGCTCGTGCTGGTGCGGTTTCACGGCGACTTCGACCAGTTGCTGCTCACGGCCGCGGAGCGCAGCGGCCACGGTAAGTCGTTCCTGGCACCTGGCCTGAAGTACGGCGGTGACTGGACCGCGCGCTTCGACTTCATCAGCCTGGGACTCGCCCTCGTGCTCGGTACCGCAGGGCTGCCGCACATCCTGTCCCGCTTCTACACCGTGCCCACGGCACGCGCCGCACGGCGTTCGGTCGTCTGGTCGATCGGGCTCATCGGCGGCTTCTACCTGATGACGATCGTTCTCGGCTTCGGCGCCGCGGCGATCGTAGGGCCCGAAGCGGTACGAGGGTCGAACGCGGCCGGGAACACCGCGGTGCCCCTCCTGGCCCTCGATCTGGGCGGTGGCGCGGACTCCACGGGAGGAGCGGTTCTGTTCGCGATCGTGGCCGCCGTGGCATTCGCCACCATCCTCGCCGTGGTCGCCGGGATCACACTCGCCTCCTCGGCCTCCGTCGCCCACGACCTGTACGCCTCACTGCGGAGGAGGCGGGCCAGGCCGCACAGCGAGGTGGCCGTGGCCAGGACCGCCGCAGTCGGGATCGGGGTGATCGCGATCGCCCTCGGCCTACTGGCCCGCGACCTCAACGTCGCCTTTCTGGTGGGTCTGGCCTTCGCTGTCGCCGCGTCCGCGAATCTGCCGGTGCTGCTCTACTCGCTGTTCTGGCGCGGGTTCACCACCCGGGGTGCCGTCTGGTCCGTCTACGGCGGGTTGATCCCTGCCCTGGCCCTGGTCCTGCTGTCGCCCGTGGTGTCGGGCAGCCCCGAATCGCTCTTCCCCGGCATCGACTTCCAGTACTTCCCGCTGCAGAACCCCGGCCTGATCTCCATCCCGCTGGGCTTCGTCGCGGGCTGGCTCGGCACGGTCACCTCCGCGGAGGTCGCCGACGAGGCCAAGCACGCCGAGACCGAGGTGCGGTCGCTCACGGGGGCGGGGGCCGTGTAGAGGCGGCACCTGGGACCGGGCGGCGCCTACGGCGTCGCAGGGCAGACGCGCAAGTGGATGTCCACCCACAGCGCGACCCAGATCGCCGACAGGATGCCCGCCGACTACTCACAGGGCAACAAGCTGCTCCACACGGTGGCCATCAAGAACACGCTGCCCATGTTCACCAAGACGGCGTGATGCCCAAAAACGGCCCCGAGACCGTGGAGAAGGTCCTCAAGGCGTTCAACCCCACGATCCAGAACGCCGACGTCGGCTTGGAGAAGACGTACACGACGGAGTTCGTCGAGAAGGCCGCGCAGAACGCCGGCTGAGACTCCTCACGCGCGGGTCGCCCAGACGTAACGGTGTTCAGGGCGGCCCGCGTCGCCGTACTTGAGGGTGAGCCTGGCCCGTCCCGTGCGCTCCAGGAGCTTCAGATAGCGCTGGGCGGTCTGTCGGCTCACCCCCGTCCGCTCGGCGATCTCCTGGGCGGACAGGGGCCCTTCGGCGTTCATCAGGGACCTGCGGACCAGTTCCACCGTGGTGGGGGAGTGCCCCTTGGGCAGGTCGGGCTCAGTCGGCGAGGACAGGGCGCCGAAGATACGGTCGACCTCCGCCTGTTCCGCCTCGCCGCCCCCGTCCAGGGTGCGGCGGAGCTCGGCGTACGCCTCGAGTCTGGCTCTGAGGCCCGCGAAGGCGAACGGCTTGACCAGGTACTGCAGTGCGCCGTGCCGCATCGCCGCCTGTACGGTCGTCACGTCCCGCGCCGCCGTCACCATGATCACGTCGGTCTGGTGGCCGCGCCGACGCATCTCCTGGACGACCGCGAGACCCGTCTCATCGGGCAGATAGTGGTCCATGAGCACCAGGTCCACGTGAGGCAGCGCCTCCAGCTGGCGCAGGGCTTCCGCGGCGCTGTGCGCCTCGCCGGCCACGCGGAAACCGGGCACCTTCTCGACGTAGGCGGCATTGACCTGCGCCACGCGGGTGTCGTCGTCCACGACCAGGACCTCGATCATCACGACTCCTCCTCGGCGGCGGTCTGCTGGGCGGGTGGTGCGGTGAGAGCCGGCTCCGGCTGTGTCTCGGTCAGCGCGTCGGGCAGTACGACGGTGAACTCGGCGCCTCCGCCGCCCGCCTCCCCGACGGTCGCGCTGCCACCCTGCCGCTCGGCGAGCTTGCGCACCAGCGACAGTCCGAGGCCGCGCCCTCGATGCGCGGGAGGCTCCTTGGTCGACCAGCCCTCGGTGAAGATCAACTCCCGCTGTTCCGCCGGGATCCCAGGGCCGGTGTCCCGCACTCTGAGGACGACCGCACGGCCTTCCGTACGCAGTTCGACCTCCACGCGCGCGTGCGGCGCGCCGGCGACGGCGTCCAGGGCGTTGTCCACGAGGTTGCCGACGATCGTGACCAGGCCGCTCGGATCGACCAGCCGATCCGGCAGCAGGGTCCGGTCCGAGACCCACAGTGCGACTCCGCGCTCGGCCGCGACGGTCGCCTTGCCCACCAGCAGCGCGGCGAGCAGCGGGTCCTCGATCTTCTCGGTGACCTGCTCAGCGGTGGCCCGGTGGTCGCCGACGACCTCCCCGACGAACTCCACGGCGTCGTCGTACATCTCCAGTTCCAGCAGCCCAAGGAGCGTGTGCATCCGGTTGGCGTGCTCGTGGTCCTGGGCGCGCAGGGCGTCGATCAGACCGTGGGTCGAGTCGAGCTCCCGGCCGAGCTGCTCCAGCTCGGTGCGGTCGCGCAGGGTGGCCACGGCGCCGCCGTCGTCGGTGGGCATGCGGTTGGCGACCAGGACGCGCTGCCCGCGGACCGTGACCAGGTCGGTGCCCGTGACTCGTCCGGCCAGGACGTCGGCCGTACGACCGTCCCCGAGGGCCTCGTCGGGGGAGCGGCCCACGGCCTCGTCGCCGATGCCCAGCAGGCGCCGTGCCTCGTCGTTGAGCAGGCGGATGAGCCCGGCGCGGTCCAGGGCCACGACGCCCTCGCGGATGCCGTGCAGCATGGCCTCCCGCTCCGAGAGCAGGGCCGAGATGTCGGAGAAGGCCAGGTCACGTGTCTGCCGCTGAACCCTGCGGGAGATGAGCCAGGCGGCCAGCGCGCCGACGGCGAGGGCCCCGCCGGCGTAGGCGAACAGCCCCGGGATCGCGTGGATCAGCCGGGCGCGGACGCTGTCGTAGGCGATACCGACGGAGACCGCCCCGACGATGTTGTGCTCGCTGTCGTACAGCGGGACCTTGCCGCGGGCGGTGCGGCCCAGGGTGCCGCTGTCGATCTGCATGACCTCCTTGCCCGCCAGGGCCTGGCCGGGGTCGGTCGAGACGTTCCTGCCGATCTCGCTGCGGGTTGGGTGCGACCAGCGCACGCCCCGCCAGTCCATCACCACGATGTACTCGGCCCCGGTCGCCTCGCGGATCCGCTCCGCCTCCTTCTGGACGGGTCCGCCGGGCAGCGGGGGCGTGTCCTTGACCTGCTCGGCGATCTGCGACTCGGCGGCGGTGGTCTGCGCGATGGCGAGCGCCCGGCGCATCGCCTGGTCGTCCAGCTGTTTGCTCAGCGGCGCCAGGAAGAGACCGGTCGCGAGCACCGCGACTCCCGCCGCGATCGCCAGCTGCATCAGAAGCACCTGCGAGAACGCACGGCGCGGGAGTCCGAGGCGCAGGCGGCGTGCGGGAGGAGTGCGGCTCATACCCATGACGGTACGTGGACCCGCCGGATCGGCCGCAGGGGGTGTGGCATGGATCTCTTGATCAATACGTTGACTGGCCCTGTAGGGCCTGCAGGCCGCGTCAGCTCGCCAGCGCTGCCGATGGCCTCAGCTCGTGAACCGCTGTGACATCCATCCGCGCGGGTGAGCCGAGCACCGACGCCCCGCAGCTCTCCGGGCGCGGCGGCTGGGACGCGGTCTGGGCCACGAGGACACGCCATTGGCGGCCGTCGACGTGTGCGACGGTCACTTCCCAGCGCGGGGCCTCGCCCTCTGTCCGTACGACCGTCAGCGCCTCGGCCCTGTGTTCGCCCACCGTCGTACGCACGGCCAGCTCGGCTGCCTGGCCGGGGCGCTCCCAGGCGGAGTTCCCGCGGCACCCTTCGATCACGATCCGGCCTTCCTGGACGCTGTGGAGGACCTGCTTGACGGTGTGGGCCTCGGCGCGGCCGTAGGCATAGCCGTACGGCAGCACGAGCAGTGTCGGGGAGAAGCGGTGACCACCCAGATGGGTGACCTCCCAGGCGCCCGCGACACCCGAGGCGGCCAGTTCGGCGGCGAGCGGGCGGCCGAGGAGCGCGCAGCAGCGGTCCCGCTTGCCGTTGGTGCAGACGAGGGCGAGCGGATCGCCGGTGTGACGCCGTCCTCGGAGCAGCGCGTCGAACGAGGTGTGCTCGCCCCTGCCGAGCGCGGCGAAGTCCAGGCCGAGCAGATCCTGCGGGTCGCGGATCGTCGCGCTGTGGAGCCACACGTTGCCGGGCGTGGTGTGGGCGGCATACACCTGCCGGTCCGTGGGCGTTCCGCTGTCGGCGTGCCGTCCGGGGCGGCGGATGAGCGCGACGCGCACGCCCGTGTCCTGGGCGGCGGCCTCCAGGGCTCGGCCCAGCACGGGGTCCAGGTGGCTCGAAGTGAGCGCCTTGACGCCCCAGGGACCGGGCTGTTCCAGCAGCAGCCAGGTCCGCGCGGTGGCCGCGGTTCCGGAAACGGGCTCGGCGAGGTCGTGCGAGACCGTTGAGCAGGTACTCACAGAGGTGAGCCTAACCTGACTTGGGGCGCGGCGACTTCCGGTCGCCTCCTTGTCGGCGTTCCGGGAGTGTGGCGTACCGCTCGCGCAGGGCCGCTCAGTGCTCCGGCAGTGGCTGTGGCGGCTTCGGTCCCACATAGATGCCGCTCGGGCGCATGCGCAGCGGGCGTTCCCCGTACTCCTCGAGCGCATGGGCGATCCAGCCCGCCGTACGGGCGACGGCGAAGACCGTCTCGCCTGCGGTGGAGGGCATGCCGGAGGAGGCGGTGAGCACGGCGAGGGCCAGGTCCACGTTGGCGTGCAGGGGAGCGTGGCGGGCGGTGGTGAGCACGATGTCGCGGGCCGCGAGGAGAGCGGGCTCGGCGCGCGGGATCTCCTCCAGGAGAGCGAACAGAGCACGCGCGCGTGGGTCTTCGCCGGTGTAGAGGCGATGACCTAGGCCCGGGATACGGCGGCCGGCCCGCAGCTCCTCCGCGATCACGGGGGCCGCGTCGCCCCGGTCGAGCACGTCGAGCAGCAGCTTGTGGGCGAGTCCGCTGGCCGCGCCGTGCAGGGGGCCCTCCAGGACGCCGAGTCCGGCGGAGACGGCGGCGTACGCGGGTGCGTGGGCCGACGCGGCGACGCGCACCGCGAGGGTCGAGGCGGCGAGGTCGTGGTCGACGAGCAGGCCGAGCGCGGTGTCGAGGGCACGCAGGGCGGCCTCGTCGGGCTTTCGGCCGCTGAGGCGGGTCCACAGCCGATGGGCCAGAGGGCCGTCGTCGCGGCGGCGGTCGTGCAGTACGGGTGGCAGGGCGGCGACGAGGGTGGGGATGAGGGTCCGGGCGGTACCGAGCACGGCCTCCTCTGACAGGTCGAAACGCAGTGGGTCGGCGGCCGCGGCGGCGATCGCGGCGACCCGCAACCGGTCGGTGGGGCCGGTGTGTTCGGGCAGTGCGTCCACCGCGCGGCGGGCCGCGTCGACGGCGGTGTCGGGCGCGGTGAAGGTGGCGCCGGGGCGCAGGTGGCCGGTCCAGAGCCACTCCGCGATCTCTTCGTAGGAGTGGCGGGCGGCGAGCTCGGTCGCGTCGACGCCCCGGAAGTAGTAGCGGTCCTGGTCGATGAACGTGAGGCGGGTCCTCACCGACAGCTCGCCGCCGGACGCCGGACTCCCGCCGCTCTCCCGGCGGTTGCGCCGGGAGAGGGCCTCCACCTCCTTGGCATCGAAGGTGCTGCCCCGGCCGCCGGGGACGCGTCGGCTGCTGAGCTGGCCGCGGCTCACATAGGCGTAGACGGTCTCGGGCTTCACTCCCAGCAGTTCGGCGGCTTCCTTGGTGCTGAGCCGGTCTTCGGCGGGGCCGGGGAGGGGGGCTTGATCGCGCATAAGAGGTCACCGTATCCGCAGCCGGGTGGGTTGATTGGTGTGCATTGATTAAATCAATATTGACAGCACTTGAGTCAACCATGGACAGTCGAATCAAGTCCAGGGAGGAATCATGTCGGTCAACAGGTCAGAAAGCGCGCTCGTCGACGTACCGCGAGGGCTAGCCGGAGTCGTCGTCACCGACACGGAGGTCGGGGACGTCCGGGGGCGGGAGGGGTTCTATCACTACCGCCAGTAAATCTGCCGCACCCTTTCTGACCTGGGCTTATGAGGGTTAAAGCGGCTGTGACCTGCTAGGACGGGTTGCAGAGGCGATCGGAGGCAGTCAGAGGAAAACGCTCTGATTCGACCCCGGTACGACCCGGGTCGTTCGGAGGCAGTCAGAGGCAGTGCCTCTGCAAGCTGCTTCTGGGAGACCCGAGTTGACCGGACGGATCAGGAGCGGTGGCCTCGACGGCTCTCTGTTCCTGCCTTGGTCGAGTTGCGATGGGGACGCCTGCCTCCAGAGTGGGGCCAGGCATACGAATGCCTCCAGGACGGCAATCCTGGAGGCATCGCTGGCACCGATTGGAGGTCGGTTCCGGGTACCACCCGTGGTTTTAGCGGGCCTGGGTGGCGCCCTTGTCTTTGCGAGACGACCTCACCGTGCCACACCACAGTCATCAGGCAGAACCACAGCGGCGGATCCCTCACTCGTTCAGCCGACTGGGCCTTCATCACCTTCGTCCGGCTGCGGCCGAACTGGTCCTGCTCGGGGATCTCACCGGCCGGTACGCGACAGGCAGTTACAGCAGGCTCGGCTCCGACGGCCGCACCGTGGCCGTGCGCCCCAACCGGGCGGGCGCCGCCGAGCACGGACACCGCGTCACAGCGGCCATCGCCTGCCACGTCGCTCGCGCCGGCGGCACCATCGACGAGCTGACCCAACTGCTGCTGCACCCCGACCACGAGGGTGGCCGGCACGCCCGGCACATCGCGCTGCGCTCAGGGCAGGCGCGGGCCCTGGACTACATCCGCCGGGTGTGGGCCAGCGCCTCGGCTGTGGTCGCCGGAACCCGAGTGCTGGACTCACGTCACCACGCCTACGAGGCCCTCGCCGCACTGCGGGACCGCATCGAGACCACGCCCTGGCGCGGCGAGCGGGGACGGACCGCGCTACGGGTGCTGCGGGCCCATCTGAACTTCGCCGAGACCGCCGGCGGCCCGCTGCACCATGCCAGCGAGCGGCAGACCGCGGAGGAAGCAGGGGTCTCGCGGACGACGCTGCGCGTGGTCTACGACACCGTTCTCAAGCCTGAGGGCTGGCTGCGTCGGCTGCGGGTCGGTCACGGCCGGGAAGGCTCCACCTGGTACCTCGACCACGGCAGCACCGGGAGCCGTCGTGGCTACGCTTCGCTGTCTCGTTCCTGGACCACTCAGTACCCCCCCGACCTGGCACTTGAGGAGTGGACCAGCCCTGAGACGGCCATGACCGCCGACATCGACTCCACCGTCATCGCCCGCCTGATGGGCCACGACGCCTTCGCCCACCGCGGCCTCGGCAGCTCCGCCCTCATGATCATCGGGGCGCTGCACGTCCGGCCTGCTCAGACGGTCAGCGATCTTGTCGGTACGGCCTCCGTGTCCCGTGCCACTACCTACCGGACCTTGCGGCGCCTGGCCGACCACGGTCTCGTGCACCACGACGCTGAGACCTGGACCCTCGCTCCCCGCGCCGTGGAGGGCTTCGGCAACGGCTCTCAGGATGCCACCACGGCACCGGGCACACGGCCGGCGCAGGGCTGGGACAGCATCGCCCAGTTCTACGCCACGGCGGGCGTCGCGGTCCGACGTAAGGCATTGCATGCGGTCGAGCGGGCGGCGTACCAGGAGGCGCTGGACCGGCGCTCGGAGCACCGCAGCAAGGCCACGGTGATCGTCCGCGACGGGCGCCAGGTCCTGGTCCCGGTACCGCGGCCCGATGAGATCCCGTCCGCGTGGCAGACCCCGGGCGGCAGCGTCCTCGACCCGGTCACCGGTCGGCCTGCCGCCGATTGGCGCCTCGCCACCGACGGCCGACTGATCCTCATCACCCTCGCTGACCAGCGCAGTTACGACGAGCTGGCCGCTGCCCATGCTGAAGCCCTCAGGGAATGGAACTCCGCCGCGTGACTCCACAACCTCCACCTGCCGATGCCGAATCTGTCACTTCTCAGAGCCTGTGCGAGCAGTACGAGTCCGGTGCCACAGTGGCCGAACTCGTCGCCACGAGCGGGCTGTCGTACGGCACGGTCCTCAACCGTCTGCACGAGGCCGGAACCGTGATGCGCACCTCGTGGCAGACACGCAGAATGCGCGACGGGCAAGCCCGCCACAATCTCGCGGCCCGTCTGCGCCGCCTCTACGAGCAGCAAGGCGCCACGCTCACGGAGTTGGCCACGGCGGCGTCCGTGACGCGACGTGCCGCACGGCGGCTACTGATCGAGGCCGGGGGCACGCCCCGCACCGCCCAGCAGACCCTCCGTATCCGTTCTGCAGCCAATGCCGCACGGCGAATGAAGCTCGCGTTGTCCCTGAGGGCGCGGTACGAGGCTGGCGCCACCGTGCCGGACCTCGCTGCGGAGTGCAGCTACTCCGTCGGCACGGTCTATCGGCTCCTGCACCAAGCAGGCACCCGGATGCGACCCAAGCACAACCACGGCCCGGCCCGCGCCCCTAGGAAGCGGCCATGAGTGCCCCCGCAGGTGTACCCGACTGGGCCCGGCAGCTCACTCGACCGATGGCACGCCATCTCGGACACGGTATTGCAGCACGGGCCCCTCCTTCGTCCGCGGTCAGCCGCCTCCGACGTCGGCCTCCTCGCCGACGCGCCCAAGTCAACGCACCCTTCCCGATTCTGGAGATCAAGCACACGTGAGTGAGAACACCCGTACCAAGACCCTGGCCGCGGCCGCGGCCGCGGCCAGCGCCTGGGACGCCTTCGTCATCGTTGTCGGCATGCTCAAGGGCGGCACCGGCAAGACCACCTCCGCCTGGTTCATCGCCCTCTACTACGCCATCGTCCTCAACCTGCCGACGCTGCTGCTGGACGCCGACGCGACCAGCCAATCCGCCTACGACTGGTTCAAGGTCGCCCAGGCCGAGGGCTTCGACATCCCCGCCAACCTGGTGGTCGAGCGGTACCCGTTCGACGACATCGCCGAGTACATCCGCACCAAGCGTGCCGAGTTCGGCGCGATCGTGGTCGACGCCGGCGGCGGCAGCGCCCGGATCTTCCACGAGGCCGTTACCGAGGCGAACCTGCTGCTCGTGCCGGTCGCCCCCACCAAGATCGAGCGCCGCAAGCTCGTGGCCACCTTCGACGAGGCCGAGCGCGCCGCAGCCCGCAACGAACAGGGTGTCACCGCCCACGTGGTCATGGTCAAGGCCGACGACCGCACCAGCCTGCCCAGCCGGGCGAAGGAGCAGCTTCTGGAGCCCGCCGCAGGTGAGGGCATCGGCCCGGACCGCGACGAACCGTTCCCGCTCGCCGAGACCACCATCCACTCCTGGGTGCACTACATGGAGGCCTTCGGCGAGGTCCCGACCGAACTGAGCGAGTACGCCAACCTGATGAAGGAGCTGACCCAGGCATGAGCGAGAAGAACGAGAGGCCGAAGCCGCCGGCCCGCCGCACGGGAGGTCGTGCCCTGGGCGGGGCGAAGAAGGCGACCCCGCCGCCTGCCGCCGAGCTCACGCCCGAGCAGTTCGCTGCTGAACAGGCCGCTCGCCAGGGCGAAGACGGTCGTACCACTGGCGAGCAGGAGGTTCAGACCGTCCCTTCCAACGTTCCCACCGAGGGGTCAGCGGACGACCGGCCCGAGGCAGCACCCGAAGTGGCGCAGCCTGCCGCACAGCTGACCGTTGAGGTCGCGCCGAGCGACCTCCGGCAGGAGCCGCTCGCAGTCCTGGCCCCCGAACGCGCAGTACCCGGGATCCAGCCCATGCATTCAGCCGAACCTGTGGCGCAGCACGATCCGTCCCACTCCACGGTCGTGGCTTCTGGTGCGGTCCCGACGACCGAGGTTGCCGTTCGCCCGGAAGTTCCTCCGATGGCAGGCGGTACGGCATTCCCGGTGAGGACCGATGTCCCGGGGCCTCACCGGGAACAGGCCGTGCGAGCGCAGGAGTCGCCGAGTGAGGGAACGCCGTACGCTCACGGTCCCGGTCGGCCCAAGGACGTTCCCGATGCCGCCGTCGTTCTCAACCAGCGCATCATCGCGCGCGAGAGTCTCGACTCGTCGGTCCCCGCCGCCCTGAGGCTGAAGAAGCGGATCAAGCGCTTCGCGCTGGACAACGAACTCGACCACCTGCCGATCGGCGACATCGTCTCGGTCGCGCTGGACGAGTGGCTCACCACCCGCGGCTTCTAACGCGCGCGTCCCCTGGGTGGCCGCGAGCGCTCAGCTCGTTCGCGGCCGCCCGTCCTCACGACTATTCCACTAGTCCTCTAGGCGGCTAGCTAGTCGCTTGGGGGATTTGACTGGAGCCCTCAGTGCCCGATCTCTCGCACCACGCCCGTCAGCTGCGCGCCGTAGCTGACGCCATCGAAACGCTATCCGACTCCACCGACGACCCATTGGCCTCGCATCCCGACACCTTGGGGATCATCAACAGCCGTTACACCAGTCGAGGACAGATCAACTATGCCGTCCCCGATGCTCTGCAACTTCAGCGGCGCATTCGCCGCTACCATGCGGACTACGGCATCCAGCACGGCGACATCGTCGCCCTCGCGCTCGATGCTTTCCTACGGGCCAGGGGCTACCCACCCGATCTCACCCCATCCGCGGCGGGAGCATCATGATGAGTGCGGCCGCTTGCTACCCCGAGCGATGTTCGTCCCAAGGCCGCCGTTCGCCTCGAGCCCTCCCCGCCATCGGCTGCCGTCCCGTGGGGCTCGACCAGCTGGCCAATACCCTGTTGCCACCACGCCGAGCGTCAGATGCATGCCAATTCACACTTTCGTGCGATCACATGGGTAGCTATTGATCAGCCTGGACCGATCTCCCTACAGTGTCGGCCATCGTGACAGAGAAAATGCCTCATTCAGCAGCCGGCCAGATGCTGGGCTACCTCTACCAATGCGAGTGGGCGCTGGTGGAGTTGGCCAGGCAGTGGTTCAAGGAGCCGGAAGCCGAGCTACGCATGGAGATGCTCGACGACATTGACATCCTCCACGGCGATGTGCCAGTGGAGTTGGTTCAGTCCAAGCATCACGGTGGCCAGGGCGAGCTCGGCCCCACCAGTGCCGACCTCTGGCGCTCGATCAATTCCTGGTGCGATGCCCTGGAGTTGATCGGCGATGGTCCGCTACCACTCCTCCGTCTGGTGACGACCCAAAGCGTGTCGTCCGGCAGCCTGTTGGAGAAGCTGCGTGCGGACAGCAGTGTTCGCGACGTCCCTTCGGCCTTGCGTGCTCTGGAAACGCTTGCTGGCGACTCGGAGGGCCCCAAGTCGACGCGCGCCTGGCGGGAACGCTTCCTGCGCTGCACTCCTGTGACGAGAGAGGCCCTGGTCGGCCAGGTCGTCGTCGACGATCTGGCCCCCCGAGTGTCAGAGGTGGACTCTAAGCTCCGTGAAGTGATCGGCGTATGGAAGACACATGAAAGCCAAGGCCAAGACATTCTCGCTGAGTTGAAGGGCTGGTGGTGGGGGGTATCGAAGGAGATGCTTGACCGCTCGGGCTCCCCTCGAACCTCGGTAAGCGCGGAGGAGCTCCGCACGAAGATCGACTATGTGCTGAGCAAGTACGCACAAACCTACTTGCCCTTTGACGACCGCCTTGAGCGGTTGACGGAGGATGAGCTCGCGCAGTATCAGGATCGAGTCTTCGTTACCCAGCTGCGTATCCTGAAGCTGGGCAGGCGTTCTGTCCGCTTTCACCTCGGCGAATATCACCATGCCTGGGCGCACCGGGCTCGGTGGTTGCGCCATCACTATGTGGATCAAGACGAGCTCAAGCAGTTCGAGTCAGATCTCCGCCGTGAATGGGAGCGTGTGTTCTCCAAGTACGCGGATGCGGTGGAAGCAGGCTCCTATGCCGGGGATGCAGTCGCAGCAGGAAATGAGATCCTGGACAGGGCCATGGCTGCCGCCGAGGGGATCCGACTGCGCCCTGGCGTCGATAAGCGATGGGTGTCCCGGGGAACGCTGCACGCGCTGGCGGACCTTGCACTCAAGGATCCCGACCCTGTTGGTTGGCATCCTTCATTCGAGGATCTCCTCCAGGATCTCATCGCGACAGCGGATGCGGAGGACTAGTCCATGTCGACACCGCTGACGCGCCAACTTCCCGAAGTTGCGGCTCTGTTCAATCCGGCCTTCGGCGCGTTCGTGCTGGCGCACTGTGTCGCTGCTCATATGGCCGCCAGCCCAAGCCTTCCTCTTCCTTTTCCAAGTAGTTTTCTCGTTTTGCCTCTTGTGCTACCGCCAGATACTCGTTCAGCTCTGCCGCGTGACGTCCGCACACCCCTGTCCGGGTGGCTCGCCGATAACCCGGTGCTCCGCGCCTCGTTTCCACGCCGAGCCGTGTCATTGACCGAGTACACCCGCACCGCTGAGCGCTTCGGCATTCGACACGGAGCTTTCGTCGTTCGCTCCGGTGGTCTGGTCGTGGAAAGTCAGCCGCGCCGTCCCAATGAGTCCGTTCATGGCGTCGAGCTTGTCGAGTGCACTCGTAAGGCGGCCCTGGTCGGGCGGTGGTTGGCTTCCATGAACCCGGCTACCGCGTTCACTCTACTTGGCCTTCGCCCCTAGCTTGAAGGAAGCCGCTTCAGTATGCACTTGCTTTCCCTTGGCCTCTATCATCGTGATGGCAGGCCCGATCCTCGCACCATCGACTTCAAGCCTGGCGCCCTTAACGTACTCACCGGAGAGTCCGAGACCGGCAAGTCCGCCGTTTTGGACATCATCGAATACTGTCTCGGCCGACAGCAGATCTCGCTTCCTGAGGGAGTGATCACTCAGACTGTAGGTTGGTACGCGCTTCTCGTAGAAATCGGCCCAACACGCCTAATTCTGGGACGTCCTCGCCCTTCAGGGGCCTCCACGAACAAGGCCATGCTGGTCATCGGGGACCACACTCTGAAGCTCCCTACGGCGAATGGGATGACCGTCAATGCCGATACCGATGGCCTACGCACGGAGCTGAGCGCCCGGCTGGGAATCGACGACTTCCGTTTCGAGCCTCCTCCCGGGGCAGAGCGTTATGCGTTTAACGTTTCCGTCGCTCAAGCCGTCTATCTCTGCTTGCAGAAGCAGACCGAGATTGCCAATCAGCAGCTCCTCTTTCATCGCCAGTCCGAACAGGGCATGGCGCAGATGATGAAGGACACACTGCCGTACTTCCTGGGTGCTGCCGGCCCGGAACAGGCTGCCCGTCAACGACAGCTGGTGGAGGCAAACAGGTCGTTGAGACGGATCCAGCGACAGCTTGAAGACGTCGACCGGAATCAAGAGGCAGCCAGTGTAGAACTGCTGGGTCTGGCACGACTGGCCCAGGATGCGGGCATGCTCGCCACCGTCCCGACCGCGCCCAGTGCAGCCGTGCTGGACACTCTTCTGCGAGAAGCGGCTGACGCGGTCACTGATCCATCGATTGCCACCGAAGTCGGCGACGACGGTCTACAGGAACGACTGGCGAACGAGCGCCAGTCTCTTCGTGAGCAGCTACAGGATCTCAATGAAGCCCGTGCCCTCCTCGACACCTGGCAGCAACAGAGCCAGGACCTCACTGGGGAACTACACACGCAGCTCAGTCGGTTGAATTCCTTGCAGCTGCTCAACACCGAATCCGATGCACAGTCCGATACATGTCCGCTGTGTAACCAAGAGCTGCCCGAGCCTGATCCTGATATCGCTCAGCTTAATACTCTGACGCGATACCTTCGAAACGAACTTGACGACGCAGCGGCTGTCCAGCCAACACGCACTCGTCACCGGCAGGAGATTGACGCACAGATCGCGGAGGTGCGGCGAAGCCTCCAAACCAATGCATCAGCCCTCGCGACCTTGCAAGCCAGCAACCAACGCTTGCAGCAACTCAGTGATCAGCGCGCGCGTCGAGCGCATGTCCAGGGGAGAATCCTCCAGGAGTTGCAGCGATCAGCCGCCGAACCAGCCCAGGAGGCGGCAGGTCTACGTCGTCAAGCGGCGCGCATGCGAGAACGCGTCGCTGATCTCCAGGAGCTTGTAGACGCTGATGACGTAGCAGCAGAGACAGAAAGCCGCCTCAGCCGCATCGCCCAGGACATGACCCAGTGGGGACGCGACCTAGACCTGGAGCACGCTGCTGATGCCGAAGAGGTCCGTATCAGCCTTTCTCTCTTGAACGTTGTGCTTCGCACCGAGAATGGCCGTATCCCCCTGACTCGGATTGGCAGTGCCAAGAACTGGATCGGTTACCACCTCGTCGCCCATCTGGCCATCCACACGTTCTTGCTCAAGCATCGACGCCCAGTCCCGCACTTCGTCATGTTCGACCAGCCCACCCAGGCGTTCTTCCCGGAGGAAGTTCATGACGCCGACGCACTCACGGACGCGGACTGGGAAGCAGTGCGCAGCTACTTCTCTCTCATGCGTGACGTGGTCGAGGACAACGGTCGCGGCCTCCAGATCATCGTGTGTGACCATGTAAATCTGCGAGACCAATGGTTCAGGGACGCTGTCGTCGAGAACTGGCGGCAAGGAAAGGCCTTGATCCCGACCGACTGGATCAGCGATACATAGGCATCCATCAGCGCCGAATGCGACTGACCACCGGATCACTCATCTGACTCACTTGGTCGCGCCGACCACCGGCGGGGGGTCGGCGCGACGTTGACGAGAAGTTTTCACAAGGAACCGGGCAGGTCGCCGCGCGAGGTTTCGCTACGGTCCAAAATCGTCTTCTGGGAACCGGGCACACTGGATGTCGTGGTATTTGACTTGGGCCTGACCCTGCACCTCAAGGTCCAGGGACTGGTCGAACAAGCCATCTCCACTCTTAATGCCTCCCACCCAAGGTCCGCGCCGGCGTCGAGTAGGCCTTCGACTGCATGAAGGCCTGGAAGATCCTCCTACGGCCAGGCTGTTAACGCGGTTCCTACTACGCCGTGTGCAGTGACCTGTCTGACTCCGGCTCTCCTTCACGTCTCACTGATCCCAGCTGAAGAAATCCTGCAGCCCTTGAGGTCTGCTAGATCCCGCAGTTAGGAATGGACGATCACCTGGAGGGCGCTGTTGGCAGTATCCACCGCGTACACCTCGGCGCAGGCGAGCAAATGGAGCTGGTCTTCGGAAACACGGGCTTTGGAGACACCGGGCTGAACGATGGTGATCGTGAACTTCGGCTCCAGGAGCGGAGCACGTTGGGCGAGTTCGTAGAGTGTCTGCTCCGTCCCCTTTTCCAGTCCAGACCTGCCTTGGTCTCGGCGGTTCCCTTCGCGGCGGATCAGGTTGTTGAAGAGACGGCCTGGGCGGTGCCTCCATTTAGTGGATTTATGGACCTGGCCGCATACTTCGTACAGATCGATGACTCGGGCACCGGGGGCGTCGCCGTGCGAGTACTTGCAGTGGACGAGGTTCACATGAAGTTGGTTGCCCTCGACGCGGGCGGCGACGATGTCTGCCACTTCACCGGCGCCGTCGTCGTCGATGACGAGGTCCCAGTCGGCCTCGCCAAGGAGGTGTTGAATGGTCCGTGCCTGGATGGAGGTGGGGTCGCGGTCGGGGCCCTGGGACTCCTTGTGCAGGTTGATGCCCGTCCAGTCGATGGTCAGGAGCCGTTCGGGGCTGAATGGTGCCACAGTTCCTGACGGGCGAATGAGGAGCATGTCCGGTTCCAGGATCGCCTCGTCTTCGAAGAGGATCCGTAGACCGTGTTGGTTCAAGTATTCGCTGAAGGGCTGGGTTTGGCGGCTCGTCGCGACTGTTGGTTCGGGACCTTCGCATGTGAAATTGAGGCGGCCGTCCGAGATGATGATCTGGTAGTCGACGCTCCAGTGCGGTGTGTGCAGGGTGAAGCCGATCCGGCCTTCGCGGGTGAAGGTGGTGATGGTGAGGTCGGTGTCGATCACTGGCCAGCTGAAGTTGTCGCGCTTGACTTCCACGCTCTCGGTGGTGTCGAGGAAGAACTGGATCGGCCACTCCAGGGCCAGCGGGACGAGCTCAGGACGTTCCTCGATTTCGGTGGGGATGATGAACCCCTTGAGGACGTCTGCTGGATCGACAGTCTCATCGGTGAGTTTGGCGCCGACTTCGTCGCACCAGTCGACCCAGCGTTTGAGGTTGTGTGCCACGCCGTAGTTCCAGACGCGCCCTTTCAGTGAGGCGCCCACGTTGACGCGCTCGCCGCCTTCGTAGCCGCTGACGAAAATGTTGGTCTGGCTCTTGTTGCGTCGTTCGGCCTCGGGATAGTCGAGGAGGACGTCGGCGCCGACGGCGAGCTGAAAGCGGCGGCTGCGGTTGCGGGCATCGAGGGTGCCTACGTTGGTGGGCACGCACCGCCGGATCTTCGCCATGATCCGGTAGACGACTGACCCCTTGATCCGGATGGCGTCCGTGCCGGCCACTGCTTGGGCGAGTTCTTCGTGAACACTGCTGGTGTTGGAACTGTTGATGTAGAGCAGCCCGTGTGTCTTGTCCCAGTACAGGATGTAGAGGTCGTGCGAGACGTCCTCCAGGCTCTTCACCGTTCCCCAGACGACAGGCTTCCGCTCGCGTGCCACGAGCCAGGCGACCCGGTCTCGTTCGTTGATAGCAACCGGGTAGGTGAGCAGCCGGTCGTCGAAGAACGGCGTGAGTGCTTCGGGCTTCCATCGCAGAGTGCTGGTGCGATAGACGACGGTGCTCATCCGCGGTGCGATGTTCCGGAGTGAGACCTCTTCGGGCAGGCTGGAGAAGGCCTCTTCGAAGTCGCTGAGTTCTTCCTGCTCGCCGACCGCGTGCGCGGAGAGGATCTCGATGACGTCATTCCAGTCGGCGTCCTCGGCATACAGCTTCTTCAAGTTCTCATCGAACTGAGTCTCGGTGCGGTTGACGACGACGGTTGCCGGCCCGACCGAGGTGCCAGCGGTCACGCGAGCGAACCTGCCGATGAACTGCAGTGTGATGCCCAGGCTCTTGTGCTGGTCATGGATTGCCGCGATCTTGAGCGAGGGCAGGTCGAAACCTTCGCCGAGCATGTCGACACAGACGACGATCTTGCTGCTCCGGTCATGCAGCGCATTCAGCGCGGCTTGAAGGTCCGTCTTGCGGCCTTTGCTGTGCAGGATGACAGGGTTCAGGTCGGGGGCGAGCTCCTGGTAGAGCGGCAGGACATCCTCGGCGCGGCCGATCCGTTTGACCCGAGCCATGAGGAGGTGGTCGTAGCCAGCGGCCAGGTCCTCGCGGAGCAGTTCCACGGCCCGCTGCGCAATGGCCCGGTCCGGGTCGAACAGGTCGACCACGGGAGCGTATGTGATCTTCGAGAAGTACTTCTGCTGGTATGCGTCCTTCAGTGAGAAGCTGAACACGAAGCGGCCGCCGAGGTCGGCTCCGTCGCTGCGGAACGGGGTGGCCGTGAACTGGACAACGCGCTTCCCGTCAAATTGATCGCGAATCTCGCGCCAAGTCTGTGCGGTCACATGGTGGGCCTCATCCACGAACAGATGGGTGCATGTCTCGATCAGGGCATCCCGTGCTGCTGGAGAGAAATGCTGCATGACGGATGGCGTCGCCACGATCACATTGCAGTGCGTCGCAAACTCGTGAGCCAGTGCAGAGTCTTGCATCCCGCGTTTGACCCGTCCGACGATCGGCTTGAGTGCCGACTCGGCGACGTTGCCGAAGGCTTGTAGCAGCCCCAGTCCCTCGAACTTGTTCGCCACCTGGTCCCGCAAGGCGTCGGAAGGAACGATCACCAGAAGGCGCTCAACTCGCCCGGCGACCAACAAGGCCACCATAGTCTCGGTCTTGCCCGTCCCCGTAGGCATGACGACCGTAGCGGGCTGAGGCCTCCTTGACGCCCAGTGCCCAAGAACTGCATGTACGGCTCCAAGCTGTGGCTCGCGCAAGCCAGCTACGCCCCGCTGCAAGTCCTCTTGGCGGAACCGGAAGGCTTCATCGAACGAGGCATGCACCTCGGCTGGGTCGACAAGGTCGGCCGCACCATTCGGAGTCACGAGGCGCCAGGCAATGTTGCCTTCAATAGTGCAATGCCTGAGCCGGCCGGAGGGATCCACTCCCATGACGCCTCGCACGAAGTAGGTGACTCAAGAAGCTACTTAAGGATCATTCACCAGCAATTTTATCAGCAGTCACAACTTGCCCTTGGCATCGCCGTGATGAGCGTGGCGCCCCAGCTGATCGAGCTGAGGAGAGGTCGGTGCTGGGCAGCGCCGACCTGGCGTCGTGCGGTCGGGCTACCTGAGTGAAATTGCCGAGCTTGCGACCGCCCGGTTTGAGGGCCGAGTCGCTGAGATGGAGGCTATGGCCGAGTTCGCCGCTGCACCTGACAGTGGGTAGTAAGGGCAGACAGGTCTACGGTCCCCGACTACTGGCGATGGCTAGCGCCTGCATGGTCGGAAAAGACCGCGCTCATGGTACAACTCGCGCTGCACCCTCCACAGGGCTGAGACAGGGACCGGGTGTGGACCACATGGTTGGCTGCCCCGGCTGTGTGCACCCTCTCTCTCCTGGGCATTCCCCACGTCACTAGCCGTGGGTTGCTGTTGGCGCTTGGCGGAGCCATCCGCCGCATGCGCTCATCGAGCAACCGCCCGGAGCTAGCAGGCAGTAGCCGTTGCCTCCGACGTGCTGCGGGGCGGGGTTCTCCCCTGGGTGGTCACCGTCGGCGAAGCAGCACGCACGACTTGCCTTCAAGTCGCTCCGCGCGACGCTTACTTGAGTAACATGGTGGGCACTAAGGCTCTTCACTTGGATCACGCCCGGCGGGAATCGGTGCATGTCCAGGCGAAGCCCTTAGGGGTGCGGGAGAGCAACCCGTGCCACCTGGGCCCAGACCAGGCGTTAGCTTCCAAGACGCAGAGCTGATGACTAGTCCCCCGGGAATCCCCAACGCTCCGAACCAACCAGGGACATAGCCGCGAGGAGGATCGTCGTCGGTAGGCGCTGACACCGCTCAGAGGATTTTGCTAAGCGTCGGCAGTCTCTCAGTCATGACCGCGAATTCGCCGGTCGAACTGAGGCTGCCCAGCACCGGTTTGACCGCCAAAGAGAGAAAGGCGCTCCAACCGGTGGAGTGGTACTCATTCACTCGCTTCTTCGTCGAGGGCTTTAGCCTGCTCGGCCTCGTCATCATGCTGGCGACGGGGCTCCTGCGCCAGATTCCTGAGCTTGCCCGCGAATGGCGGAAGGCTCGAAGAGCGCTCCGCCATTCGCCCGCAGAAGACCAAGATGACTCTGAGCCCTCTTGAGGCGCTTGGGGTGCCGATTGCGTTGAGCAGAGAGCACAAGTGCAACGGCACCAGCGCGGCCAGTCTGAGAACAAGCACGCCCAGCCCGCCCGAACCCGGGACGCCCGTCCAGGGAGCCTGAGAGCCGTTCACAGTCCCACTGACTGGATGCGCTGGCCGCCGTTTTGAAGAAGAGTTCCTCGCTCGCGAGGATCAGAGTCTCATCCGCGACAATAGGCTCGGATGTCACGATTCTCTGAAGTGCTTCCTCAGCTCAATCGACCGATCCTGCCCGTTCTTGGTGCCGCTTCCCCGTCGAGGGAGCGGCACCGGACCCGGATCCCAGCGGAACACTTGGTTAGGAGGGCTCCGCTCATTGCATTTCGTCGCCGGGATCTTCGGCGAGGTGTCCGTGGTGGCGGTACACCATTTCGTCGGGATGCCGTGTCACCCGTGCGAGCCGCCAGGCCGCGTCGTAGGACATGCGGCGGGGTTCTTGAGCACGTAACCGCAGGGCCAGGAGGCTGGTTGCCGGGTCGAGCAGCCAGCGCAGGGCGATCAGTTTCATCGTCCTGCGCCCGTCCCGGCGAGGGGGTCGGACGTGCCCGTGTCGCCACTGCTACCAGGTGCGTCGGTGGTGGCCGGGTCGTCCGACGCTGCCCAGGGGGCATCGGTCCATCCCATCTGTTCTGCGACGGTGCGCACGGTGGTGGTGAATCGTGCGTGCTGTCCGGGGTCGTTGCCCAGCTTCTCCCAGACGTACAGGACTGTTCGGGCGATGCGTTCGGCCTTGGACTGGATGTCGTCCGCTGCACCGACCAGCGGGAGGATCTTCTCGTTGAAGTCGCCCCAGTCGAGGGTCTCCAGCTGGTCCAGGTGGCGTTCGAGCCACCACATCCGTGTGGTGTCCGGGGTGTTGAAGACTGCCTGGCGGAACAAGTCGCGGCGCTCCTGCTCCTGTTCGAGCTGAAGTGTCACGTCACGCAACGCGTCCTGGAATCTCTGTGCCCGGCCGGCGTCCTGCTCGGTGAGCATCAGGGTGATGCGTGCTTTCAGCCAGAGTCCCGGGGCGTCCTCGGTGGTGTGCCAGTGGGCAGCCGCGAGCGTGAGGTTCTCCTGTGCGGTGTCGAGCTGTTCAGGACGGTGATCTTGGGTGATGCCGCGTCCGAGTTTGTCCAGGGCAAGTCGTGCTGCGGCTCGGGCGGAAGCGGTGCCGTTGGCTCTGATGTGGGCGGGGGCCTGGTAGGTGAGGGTGCCGCGGGCGCAGAAACGGATACCGGGCAGCGAGGTGGGCCACTGCGATCTGATCCGGCAGCGCCGCCTGCTCCACCAGGGGGCAGGTCCTTGGCTCAAGGAGACGATGCCTCCTTGGAAGCCTCGTAGCGGTTGACTGCTTGCACGAGGACGTCCGTCCAGAACGGGTGGATGGCCGCTTCCTCCGTCACCATGAGGCGATCCAGACGGGGGCGCAGGCTCGGCGGGGTAAGGATGTCGGCGAGCACGTCCAGCAGCTGCTCCCTGCGCTCGGGGTCGTCCTCGAAGCGCTGGTGCCACTGCTTCAGTTGCGAGAGGGCCACGTCCACGGCGTCATCGGTCAGCAGCAGGCTCTGCCACGCGTGGACGATGCGCAGTCGGGTCTCGGGGCTATCGGTGTTGAGGATCAGGTCCGTTCCCTCGCTGCTGGAGACGAGGGCCAGGAAGGCGCCGAGGGTCTGTCGGCGCAGGTTCGCATCCGCCGGGCGGCGTTCCATGTCGCTGAGCCATTGATCGATGGCCTTGAGTACCTCCGCCGGCCGGTGCACGGTCAGCTCGCGGAAGGCGTTGGCCAGGGTGACGGAACCGTAGCCGGCGCGGCCTGCCGCCTTGCCCAGCCTCGTCAGGGCGAGCGCTGGGTACTCAACACCCCAGGTACCGCCGCAGATCTCGATGACGAGCTCGACCTTGGACTCGGACGGGCTCCTGGCATCCATCCACGTACGCAGACGGTCCCTGACGTAGCGACCGAGTTCGGCATCACCGGCGGCTTCGGTCAGCGCCTCCACAGCCAGCCAGCGTCGGGCGCCGACGAGGCCGTCGGCCAGGCCGTCAAGGATGGTCCGGTCGTGGCGGTCCACCGCGAGGCGCAGCAGGGCCTTGGCGACCAGGCGGGCATCGTCTTCCGGGATGATCCGGTCCGCGGCGATGCCAGTGGCCCAGGACCGAAGCAACTCATGCTGGGTGGGGAACTCGTCCCACAGGTGCCGCAGGATGGCCGAGGGCAGGCCGTCCTTCTTCTCGTCGTGGAGGGCCAGGTTTCCGTTGCTGGTGATTTGTGCGGCGGTCAACCGGCTTGAGGTCGTGGCGTCCGTCAGGACGTTGGCAGGGGTGCGGGCAAGTCCCAGTCGGGTCAGGAGGTCGTCGGCTGCACGGATGACGGAACTGCGTTGTCCTCCGTGCAGGAGGGCACCGGCCCAGACCGTGACCCGGATGGACAGCAGTTGGGCGTCGCTCTGATGGGTCCGGTCTTTGCGCAGGAGCCTTTCGACGTCGGTGTGCCAGTCGCCGAACTCGATGATGATGTCCGGGATCTGTTCGGGGCCCGACGCCTGGATGAGCTTTCCGGCCAGAAGCCACGCCGCGCGCGCGGACGGATTGGCCTCCCAGATGCCGGTGAAGGCGGTTTCGTTCAGCCAGGTCACCCGCTCGCCTCGGCGGTGGGCGGTGAGTTCCGCCGTCACGAGTGCCTTCGCGTCGGGTGATTCCAGGCGGACGGTGAACGGCAAGGTGGGTTCGGCCCAGTGGCCGAACCAGTCCGCGGGGGTGGCCAGGATGACGAGGAAGCAGCCCTTCTTGCGGAGGTCCTCCCCGTGGCGGACGAGGCCACTGCCCAGGTGTTCCTCGGGTTCCTCGGGGAGATCGGAGAGATCGAGGACGTATCCGGCCGCACTGTCTTGCGGCAGCGGCTGCACCGACGGTTTGGACCACTCCGGGTCGAGTTCGAACAGGGCCAGCGGGCTGTTCGTCGCGGTGCGCAGCAGGCGTACCGCGGCAGTGCGGCGGCCGGTGCCGGGGGGTGCGCACAGGACGACGATGCCGTACTCGTCCAAGTGCTTCGAGGCAGCTACCCAGGGTTGTGCGGTCCGCGGTGGAACAAACCGGCCCTCCTGGCTCGCCTTGTAGGCCGGGTCGGTCTCGGTGATGGGGACGGGGATGACCTGCTCACCGTTGAGGTGCAGGTTGTAGGCCTGGATGCCGTGCTCACCAGAGTGACTGAAGCTCACTGAGCGGGACTGCGGCTGGCCGTTCGGCTCGCCGCCTTCTGACGGTGGAGGAGAGCCTGCGGGCGCGGTCGGCTCGGTGCGCTGCGCTGACGGTGGCTCCGCCATCGGGAATGTGGTCTCCGCGCCTTCTTGCTGGCCCTGCTCGTTGTCGATCATCACTGCCCCCGCCCAGAGCCGAAGTGGTTGTATGCCTGGATGCCGTGCTCGCCCGTGTGGCTGAAGCTCACCGTGCCCGGGGCCGTGGAAGCCGGCTGAGGGGATGCTCCGTGTGCCGGGACCGGCGGCTCTGCGGGCGCGTCCGTGGTGTCGAGGGGTTCGAAGATGTCGGGGTCCGCGAGTCGCCAATCGAAGCCGGGGATGTGGACATAGGCCGGCTGCTGGAACTTCTTCACCTTCACCAGGTGGCGCATGAACTGGTTGGGCAGGACGTCGCCGTTGACGCAGCCGCTCTCGAAAACGTCCTCGTAGACGCGTTGCGAAATGATCACTGCGGTGTTGGTGATCTCCGGGTTCGCACGGTTCAGCAGGGTGCGCAGTGCATCGTCGTCCAGGAGCCGGTGGGTGTGCACCATCGGTACGCCCAGTCCGCTGTGCGGCAGCGGGCCGACATGGATGCTGACCCGGAGCTGCAGGGGCGTGCTGGCGGGGCTATCCGCGCGGCGGCGGCCCAGCGCCTGCCTCAGGGCACTGGGGAAGCAGCCCACCAGCGCGGGCAGCACCTCCGGGTCCATGCCGGCGACGTAGCTGTCTCCGGCATGTTGGCCGAACACCCGCAGGTGCCACTGAGCGCTCACGTTGCTGGCACTGAGAGCCTCGGACAGCAACGGCAGGATGTCGGCGTTCACTTGCTGCATGCCCTTGCTGTCCAGCGCACTGAAGTTGCGGGCGTCCACGGCCAGGACGGCCCGGTAGGGCCACAACGGTTCCCAGGACGGCAACATGTGCCGCTCCTCTCGTCACGTGGGGTGTGTGCCGCCGCGTAAGTCGCGGCGGACGCCACACTCGTGGAGAGGCGAGGGCGCAATAGTCCAGCGTTGGACGGTACGGGGGTGCGGTGGGTCACATCGCGGCTGTGGCGTCCTTGCGGCTTTTGCCGCGGGGCGGCTCTTCGCCCCGGGCAACTGCCCTGAGGCGATCCATGTCTGTGATGACGAGGCGCCGGCGGCCGAGTGTGAGGATGCCGGCTGCCTGAAGCTCAGCCAGGGCCGCAAGCGCGGATGAGCGGCGCATGGCTGCCATGGTGGCCAGTTCCTCGCGAGGCATCCCCAGTTCCACCAGCAGGCCCATCTCCCCCTGGGGACGTCCGACTTCGTCCGCGAGGTGGCTCACCACGCGGGCCACGCGTGGCGTACAGGGCAGATGCACGAGGTCCGCCCGTAAGCGTTCGTGGTTGTGCAGCCGTTCGACGGTCAGCTCGTAGATGACTGACTCCAGGCGGTGGCGTTCCACGTAACCGCGGAAGGCATGCGCGGGCAGAACGACTCCGGTACAGCGGCGTGCCGCCGTGACGGTGGCTGAGCGTGGGCGACCGAGCAAGGCGCCCATTTCCCCGAGGACCTCGCCCGGTCCACGCACCATCAGAGTCAGCTCGTCGCCGCACTCGTTGCTCTGTACGACCTTGACCAGGCCATCGACCAGTGCGATCACGCAGTCGGGTGACTCGCCCTGGGCGAGGAGCACGTCGTTGGACGGGTAGGTCCGGCGGCGTCCGCGCTCGATCAAGTCACGCCATACGTCGGCGGATACCAGGGAGCGGAAGTTCATCGTGGTGCCCTCCTGGTGTGTCATGCGATGACGGTTGCCAGGCCGAAGGCGGCGCAGCCGGCAACGGCCAGCATCAGGGACCACTGCACTCGGCGGTGCTTGTTCCAGGCGATCTCGCTCATCACCACCACCTGCCGGGACAGCGACGACAGCGGGTCCTTGTTCCGCAGTGCCGCTTCCAGTACCGCGGGGTCCATGTGGCGGACGTGCCCGAAGTACAGGAAATCGTCGTCGTGCTGTGGCCCTCGTCGTTCCTTGCGGAGGTTGGGTGAGATCGCCCAAGCCGCGCAGCTGACTCCGGCCACCATGAACAGGACGCCGATCCACAACAACAGCCGCGGCACCGGGGAGTCGAGATCACCGGCGGCTCGCTTGGACGTCGCAAGCAGCCCCAGGACAGCCAGTGCCGTGGACTGCATCGTCAGGGCGAACGACGCTTTCGAATCAGCCTTGGCCGTCCAATCCGCCACAGCTGTCTGAATACGCCACGCGGTCTCCGTCGGCTCGTCCGCCATCTAGCCATCCCCCCCAGCTGTCAACCGGGCATTCACTCGCCCGTCCCGGGCTGAAGTCTGAGCGCAGCGAGCGGGCGGAAAACTTACTTATGACACTTTGGCCGAGAACGGGCATTCGCCCGCGCGGAGCCAGAATCCCCCAGGTCCCGACGGAACAGCAGCAAGTTGGAACCCGGCTCAGGCCGTCCGGCTCCGTGAGCGCCGAGACCCGCAGCAGACAGGGAGGGCGTAGATCCGACGAGCTCGGAAGCAGGGACAGCGGCCCACCATGCCGGATTCGGCAGCGCCTTGCGGCTCACCGTTCCATGCGTCAGGACCGGGTTTGCAGCATCTCGCTCGCGGCCGGTCCCATAAAGCAGGAGAGCCGCTCAATTCCCGGTGTCCGCCCCGTCGGTCGCCCCAACGACACCTTCGAACAACCGGGCCGGCGCGACGTTCAGGCCGGAAGTGATGCTCAGGATCGTCAGCACGCCCGGATTGCGCCGACCGTGCTCGATGTAAATCAGTCCGCGAAAGCTCAATCCACTGCGTTCGGCGAGCTGTTCCAGGCTGTAGCCGTGCTCTTCTCGAAGACGCCGGATTTGCAAGCCGAGAGACACAAGTCGCGGATCCGGCAGCGATTGACTTTTGGGCACACAGTGACTCGACCGTCACACTATCGAGCTGCACCATGAACAGCTGTGCATAACTACTGCGTGTAGCGGAAAGTATCGCTCCAGCTGGTCCGAACCGAGCCTTTACGCACCGTGCGCGAGGTACGCCTCGACAAGGCACCCGTCACCGAGGTGGACCTCGGACGCCCCCGGGACACCAGGTCGCCCGTCGGCGCGAGCGCCGAGCGACTTACTCAGGATGTAGCAGGCAATACCGATCTATGGGCGGAAAATTTGAGCAAGCCAACCGAGCCATTCGATCGCTGGCACAAGAGATATCCGAAACCGGAACGCGGTGACGAGCCCTGCCGGTGCGGAACCAGAAAGCGCCCGCTGTATCCGTCTGCGGACCACGGCCGAGGCCGTCGCTGGCAAGCGCGCTACACCGATGTTGCCGGCAAGGAGCGACGAACTTGCCTGGTCACATGGCAGGAAGCGCGCGACCACCTGGAGCGGGCGCTCGCAGACATCGACAGTCAAAGATCATCAAGTTCCATCGGGGGCAGGCGCGTTGCATTCTTCGCGACCCAGATGATTGAAAGGAGGCGCAAGCGACAGAAGAACGCCAATACGTCCGATGCCTACGAAAGTCATCTCCGCAACCACGTTCTGCCGTTCGCTGGAAAGCGGAGGGCCGACACCCTGTGCCGTCGGGATTCCGTGTCATTCGTCGACTATCTGCTCGACAAGCCTGGAATCCATTCACCCAGCACGGTCAGACAGGTCTTCAAGACCTGGCGCATTCTCATGCACTACATGGTCGATGAGGACGTCCCGCTCCCGCCCAACATCGTTGCGCGCATCGAGCTCCCGGAGGTCACACCTCGGGTCGAGGTGGCGCTGTCGCCCGTACAAGTCGCAGCAGTCGCAGTGGCGATGCGCCAGGTAGCGCCCCGCTACGAGGTCCTGATCTGGCTCGGAGCGTGCGCCGGCCTGCGTCAGGGCGAAGCCTTCGGACTGAGGCGAGGTCAGGTGGTGTGGGAGCGAAGCCTGCTGCGCGTCGTGGAGCAGCGACAGCATGGCAAGGCTGTCCGCCTCAAGACCAGAGCCAGCTACGCCACGCTGCCAGTGGATCGATTCCTGATCGAACGGCTGGCTGAGCACGCGGTGCAGTGGTCCGGGCCGGAATCCGCTGCTCCGTACGCGGGGCGCGGCGGGCATCAGCGCGCCTCAGCTGATCCGACGGACGAAGACCTGATCGTTACCAATCGGTTCGACCGCCCTGTCCTGCGTGCCGACTTTTATCGGAGATGGCGAAGGGCTGTGGTGCAGGCGGGACTGCCGGAACGGACCCGCTTCCATGACCTCAAGCACTTCTACACCAGCATGCTCGGCGCCTCCGGCGACCACGACCCGAAGACCGTACAGGCGCTCTCCCGGCATGCCGAGTTCTCCGAGACCTGGGACACCTACGCCCATCCGCCACTGGCGGTGGAGGACGTCACCGTCACTGCGTTCGGGGCCGCGTTCTCGGACGTCGCTGACGTCGATCGGGCCGCTTGAGGATCTTGCCCTTGGTGAGGGCGGCATCAGAACGCTGCCCTCACCGCCCGGGATAACTCGCTGGCCTTCCGGCGATCCAGCCGGCCCCCTTTTTTTTGACGCAGCCTTCTTAGGGCGCGCTACCGACCAGCCGGAGGGCCGGCCGGTCTTCCTCGGCGCCGAGCATTCGACGAACCTGGGGCACACTCCAGGCTAGTTCACGTGCCAGTTCTGTGATTGTCATGCCGTGGTCGCAGGCAAGGGTGAATGCCTGAGATAGCAGCGCGGGCTGCTCGCTGGGGTAGCCGGCGAGGGGGTCCGGAGCGAATCCGGGTTGCCCCTGCAGACCGTGCAGGCGCTGATAGGCGCGGCTCGCCGCTGAGTCCGACAGGAGGCCGAGTTCTCGGCAGCGGTACAGCAGGGAGTGCACCGATACCCCCCAGGCGTCGCGCAACTGCGACAGCTTGTGTAGGTCAGCTCGTGCTGGCAGTTCGGGCAGGATCGACTCGCGAGGTGTGAGGAACTCCGCCGCGAAGGCATCGGCTTCACGTTCTTGGGGGATGTCACCAGGGCTGGCGTCGCCGTGCAAGATCAGATGGCCCAGTTCGTGGGCCGCGCTGAAGCGGTGGCGGTAGACGTCGTCGGTCCTGTTCGGAGTCAGTACGATCAACGGTCGAGGAAGGCGTGATGTGGAAAAGGCGTCGACGGATCGTAGATCCTCGTCGCGCTGCGGGGTGATCACCACTATTCCGCGCGCTTCCAGCCGCCGGATCAGGTGGGTGATCGGCCCGGCGCCCAGCCCCCACGCGACTCGTAGCGCTCGGGCGGCGGAAGCTGGGTCGCTGGGTAGTTCGGTGCCCGAGAGGACCTCCCCACCGGCGAAGCCGGGCAGGTCGACCACCGGGAGCCGGACACGCTTCTCCAGTGCGTAGGTCAGCTCCCATGCCTGTTCGGTGAACGCGATGGCTTTAGCGCGTTGGTAGGACCGCGTGTTGCGCAGGCTGCGGAAATGCGCAGCCGAGGGATCCAGCCGTGCGTGGGGGCGTCCCGACAGGAAGTACGTCAACGGCACCTCCAAGATCTCCGCCAACCGGGGCAGGAGGTCAGGGCGAGGCCGGTTGGTGCCCATCTCGTACTGACTCACTGCGGCCGGGGTGACGCCAAGCTCGTCGGCCAGACGCCTCTTCGTCATCCCCAGGAGGTTGCGCGCCTGGGTCAGCCGGGCGGGATCGAATACCTCGTGTACTGCGGCTGGGGAGGGCTGTTCCAGACCGGCGCGGCCTTTGCGAGCGTTGCGGGTGCCGGGTGCGGTGAACAGCGGTGGCTGGGTCTTTTCACTCATCGCCGTCTTCTGTTTCGGGGGTCGTCGGTTCCTGTTCGGCGGACGGCAGCTTGGTGACCTCGAAGCGCGGTGTGACATCCAGCGAAGGCACCTCGCCCCCGGCGAAGCCCTGTGTGGGGATGGCGGTGCCCGCATCGTGCAGATCACCGCGAGAGCTGCGGGAGCCTTGCACGGTGGCGATGCTCAGGTCGAGCCGCTCGGGCTCCCACAGCATGGTGCCGTCGTCTTCCAGCGAGTACGGCGTACCCCACCAAGCAGCCAGAATCTCGTCGCTGTCGGCGTTGGCCGCATACGCGACGTAGATCACCGTCAGCTTCTCTGCTTTGGCCGCCGCGGCGGCTTCGGCCACCGTTGGATTTGCCTCCGCTTCGGTGGTGTCGGGGGTGTCAAACAGGGTCGGAGCGGGGTCTACGCCGTTGTCACGGGACACCTTCTGAGGGATCTTCGTGGTCAGCTTCGCGCTGGAGATCGGCTCCTTCAGCGATGTGGCGTGCCGGAAGGGGATCAGCACGCGCCCGTTGACCACCGCCAGGCTGTACGACGCCCCCTTGGGCTTGCGGGCCTCGTACCCAGGTAGCGAAGCCAGCTCGAATTGCGAGACGACTTGGTGGTAGCGCGTGGCCCACATGCTGCCGTAGGGACGCTTGTCCTCAGCCCCCGCTGCCTCGGCCGTCACCTGAACCAAGCGGGCCGCCTTTTGGCCACGTGTCAGCCCGGTGACGACATGCCGCATCACCTCCGCGGCGTGCTCACCGAATTGCTCGACGGCCCACCGCGACGGCGTGACGTCACCAGCCATGATCCCCTCCCAGGGTGCGAGCCACTTACCGAACAGGCGTCAAAATAGCACAGACGCTTAATTTCCGTCCGCCAAATGCCCGCAGTGTCAGGCGGCTTGCCTGCGGCGCTCATGGCCAGAATCGGCACCCGGAGACGGTCAAGCCGCAAGCCGACGAACTCCGCGACCAACTGCGGCAATACGACCAGCAACGCGTGCGCGTCGGCACCGTGCACACCTTCCAGGGCGGCGAACGCGACGTCATGGTCTTCACCCTCGTCGCGGGCGAGGGCATGCACGCAGGCGCCATCGGCTGGGTATACCGCCAGCTCAACCTGTGGAACGTCGCCATCACACGCGCCCGCAGCCACCTCATCGTGGTCGGCGACATGAACCTGTGGCGCGAGCGGGGCGGTGTCGCCGCCGAGCTCCTGAACGCCGCCACCGCAAGCGGCCCCCGCGCCGACGACCGCGCAGCAGACGACCTGATCCGGCGCCTCTACCAGGCCATGTCCCAACAGCCCGGAACGACAGTGGCACTCGGCGAAACCGTCAACGGTCACCCGGCCGACCTCCTCGTGCAGCCCCACGATGCTGCCAGCCCGTACGCGGTCCTGCTCGATTCCGGCCCGGACGACGGCGTTGACGAAGCCCGCCACCTGCGCGTGATGCTGCGGCGCCGCGAACTCCTGGACAGCGGTGAACAAGATGGCCAGGCCCTGCGCTACCCGGCATGGAGGCTCTACGACACCAGCATCGGCTGATCTCGCGGCGCTCCTGCGGTGCGGGTTACTTCCCGTACGCCTGCTTCCAGCGTGCCCGGTGACGGGCGTCCCCCTGGCCGCGACCGTTCACACTGCCCAGCGACAGAAGGAGCGTGCCGTTGTTCCACAGGACAAGGTGATCGCGGTGCTGGCGAGAATGCCATGCTCCACCGCGACTTTCTCCGACACCCCGCTGAATCTCGTGGGTCGTCACGAACACCGCCACATCGGCCTGGAAGTGCACCCTGGTGCCCAGCAGGTCGGGCAGCTACGACTGGCGATGCTGCTGCTGGGCGCATACCGCTTGCACTGGACCACCATCGTCCGGCCATCCGGCAGACGCCCACGCCTGGTAACCGCACCAGCGAGGTGGTCACCGCCGTCGTCGCCACTTGCGTGGCCGCCGGGCAATCGTTGTTGGTGGCCTCCACCAACAACGAAGCCGTGAAGCGCAAGGTCGGCGCGCGACCGACGCGGTGCATCGCAACGGTCGTCCTCGGGCGCATTCCACTGACGCCGCTGGTGCATAGGTGCCGTCCCGGACCGAACCCGGCGTACAGCCCTGCTCGTCTGCTGCTCTGCATTTCCGCACCCATGAGGGCTGGGGCTGTCAAGGCCGTGGAAGACCGTCCCAGCGTGTGGAATGCGCGTGCGCTGGGCAGTTGGCGCCGTTGGGCGGGGTGCCCAGCGCCGTGGTCCCCCGGCTGCGGTCGTGCGGAGAGGACTCGCATGCACCCATTCGATCCCGCCCGTGAGGCTCGATCAGCCAGCCCCAGCCGAATGCGGCCTCGAACGCCACCGGCGTGCCCGAGGGAAGGTCCCCGATCACGCCCAGCACGGCCTCCCGGCCGTTGGGCACGTTCCTGTTTACCGCTGTCCGGCCGCCCTCGTCCATCACGGCGATCTGCGACCGGCGGCGGTGCACATCGATTCCGACGTAAGCCTGCATCGCGGGCCTCCCAACCCCGACTCGGCTCCCCCTCCGAAGGGTGCTCCGAACGCACCGGAAGGGGAAGCCCCAGCCCTCATAGGGTCAGGTCAGAGGCCATGATTGTCGGCTAAACAAATCATCGGGGTCGGGTATCGGGGTCGAATCCGCGCCACCGGTATCGTCCATTTCGTCTGCTGCCTATCCCGCATATCCAGGCATTCCGGGTGTCAAATGCGGTCCGGTGCCGCTCCGTAGCAGACATCTCGGATGCTGATGTACTCGGAAGTACATGTACGAGCTGTCTCCTTGCTGACCCGCCCGGTCGGAATCCGCGCATGGATGGCGCGCGCCCTGCGGTGCGGCATATCGAGGCAGCTAGACTGCAGCGGAATCTGGCAGTGATCATTGGCGGGAGTGCCTGGCTGAATGCTTCTGCCGCGAAATACCACTGGTTCCTGGGGTGTCGCTCCTTATGCCGAGATTGGGATCAGGGCCGTGAAGTCCTTCGACAGCCGACGGTACCGTCCCGGCAAGGCGAACGCCCGCTCTGCCACCCCATGCCGCGGGACCACCGGAAGAGGGGAATGTCGGAGGCGGTTGCCCCGCCCGGGGCCAGGCATGGAAGCCTGCGCCCGCGGTATCCCTGGTCCGCCCCCACGTGCCGAAGGGGCACGGGAAGGCATCGGCCGCCCGGGGAGACCAGCCCCGCGGCGCCGTCGCGATCGCCGACGCTCGCAGGGCTCATGCAGACCACTCCCGCTTACTGACCCCTGTTGATTTTCATCCTGCGGTCGGCCAGGGGAAGGGGATGGCCGCTCCCTGGTATCGGTAGCGCATCGTGTGTACCTTGCCGGGATCGAACAGTGTCCGTTCCTCCCCTGCTGGCCACCATTGCCCACCGCGCACCCTGTTGCCGACGCCCGGGGAGCATCCGTGCGCCCCCTGCACAGCTACCGAACAGTGCAGTGCCCGGGACGTGTGGCGGCCATGGTGGCCCGGCTTCGTGCGGGTGGCCTGCCATGCGTCTCCCTGTCATGCGGAGACGGCCCGCGAGGAGTTCCTCGCGGGCCGTCCCTGGCTGCTTCTCACATGTGGACGACGGGTGCCGCGTCGGGGTCCTGCTCGGGCACTCCGCGCCGGTAGAGGACGACGCTGACGACCAGGCCGGCGGCGAAGAAGACGGCCGACCACCAGTACGCGGTGGAGTAGGCCTCAAGGCTGGCGTGCGCTTGGACGAGCGGGTCCTTGGGGTCGCGACCGATCATGTAGTCGGTGGCGGCGCTGGTGGCGAGGGTGTTGAGCAGGGCTGTACCGATCGAACCGCCGACCTGCTGCATGGCGTTGACGGTGGCGGAGGCGACACCGGAGTCCTCGGTGTCCACGCCGGCGACGGCCAGGCTCATGGCCGGGGCGATCACCAGGCCGAGGCCGAGGCCCGCGACGATGAGCGCCGGCATGACGTCGGCGGTGTAGCTGCTGTTGAGGCCGAGGGCGGTGAGCCAGGCCATACCGGCGGCGGCCAGGCCCATGCCGAGCGGGACCACCGGCTTGGGGCCGATGCGGGGGACGAGCACGCTGGTGGCGAGGGTGGAGGCGACCATGAGCGCGGCGACCATGGGCAGGAAGGCCAGGCCGGTCTTGACGGGGGTGTAACCGAGGCTCTGTTGCAGGTAGTAGGTGAGGAAGAGGAAGACGCCGAACATACCGGCACCGCTGATCAGGACGGCGACGAAAGAGGCGCCGCGGTTGCGGTCGAGCAGGATGCGCAGGGGGAGCAGGGGGTGGGAGGACCGGGTCTGCCACCACGTGAACACGGCGAGCAGGACGGCTCCGGCGATGAGGAAGCCCCAGGTCTGCGGGGAGCTCCAGTCGTGGGACTCGGCGTTGGAGAAGCCGTAGACCAGGCTGAAGAGGCCGGCGCCGACGAGAACGGCTCCCGGGATGTCCAGGGAGGTGGTCTTGCTGCGGGCGGTGCGGCGCAGCAGCATCATGCCGCCGATGAAGGCGACGGCCGCGAAGACGAGGTTGACGTAGAGGGTCCAGCGCCAGTCGAAGTACTCGGTGAGCAGGCCGCCGAGGAGCAGGCCGATGGCGCCGCCGGCGCCGGCGATGGCGCCGTAGACGCCGAAGGCCCTGGCACGTTCCTTGGGGTCGGTGAAGGTCGTGGTCAGCAGTGACAGTGCGGCGGGGGCGAGCAGGGCACCGAACAGGCCCTGCCCGGCGCGGGCGATGACGAGCATCTCGAAGCTGGTGGCGGCACCGCCCAGGGCGGACATACCGGCGAAGCCGACCAGGCCGACGAGGAATGTCATCTTGCGGCCGAACAGGTCCGCTATGCGTCCGCCGAGCAGCAGCAGACTGCCGAAGGCGAGGGCGTACGCGGTGACGACCCACTGCCGGTCACCGTCGGAGAAGCCCAGATCCTTCTGCGCGGAGGGCAGGGCGATGTTCACGATGGTGGCGTCCAGGACGACCATGAGCTGAGCCACACCGATGATGGCGAGGATCCACCAGCGATGGTGGGGCGGTGACTCGGCCGCAGGGAGTGGGGACACGTTGGTCGTGCCGTCACGGGCGTCGGTGCTGGTTTGGGACATGGCGGGGCTCCAGACGAATTGAGGAGGAAATCGTGGTGGTGCGTTGCGGGACGGCTGCGTCGTCGGAGCTCGTCGCGTGGTTCGGGTCGGTGCGCGGCAGCCGGTGAGCCGGCCGGTGCTCCGCGCGACCTGGAGGCGCGAGAAATCAGGCAGCCGGGAAGTTCGAGAGACCCGCTCCTGAGCTCCGCCGACGACGGGTGCCACGGCGCGGGACACGTGGGACCACGTCAGGGCCGGGTTCCCCGAGTGCCCGGCGGTGGGCTTCTCGCGCCGAGGCCGGGGAGAAGGTCTGCCAGTGCCGGGCCTGCCGGTTGAGAGTGCCGATCAGCGGCATGAGATCCGGCGTGGCCGGGGCCGGAAGGCCCATGCGGTCCGACGCCGGTTCCCCGAAGGTCTGCCGCAGCACTGTGTGCATCAGTGCGCTGAGCTGTTCCTCGGACAGGGCCATTCCCGGCGCGCCGGCCATGGCGTGAGCCTGTCCCTCGACCATGGCGGTCGTCAGGGTGCGTGAGTTCTCGTCCGGTGAAGGTGTCACGGAGTCCAGCAGGTCCTGCAACCGGCGGGCTCCGGTGTGGTCGGCGACGTTCTGGTGAAGGCGTTCGTCGAGTCCCAGCAGGTGGGCCACGTACGACCAGTACCGGTAGAGGTGGCGCTCTTCATCGGGACTGATCTCGATGCCGACGGCGGTCAGGGCTCGGTAGGCGATCAGGGTGAAGCCGAGCCAGGTGCGGACCATGTCGTGACCGATCGGCAGACCGGGGGCGCCCGTGTCCCAGTCCGCGAGCGACCTGGCACGCATACGGGCGTGGCGCAGTCGAAGCTCGGCGGTGGCCACATACCCCTGCCCTCCGCGCAGTAGCCCGCCCGGTCGGACGACCTGACGGGCCCACACTGCGCTCTCCACGAGGCTGCGCGAAGCCGTGTCCGTGGGCGTGCCGCTCCCGGCCAGGAGCCGCGCGACGGTCGGGGAGGCGTAGGTGTGGGCCAGCGCGCTGGTGATCGAGCAGAGCCCGGACCATATGGGCGGTACGGACTGGCTCACGACATCGCCGCGGTGCAGCGTCAAAGGGGCGACCCAGGACGGAGTGGCCTCCAGGTCCTTGAGCAGCGCGGTGATGGCTGTGGGGGAGTGTTCGCCGAGGCTCGCCAACCCTTCCTTGAGGCCCATGTCGAGGGCCTGTCGTGCCGGCGTGCCGTGGAGGTCCAGTTCGGCGACGGCGGCGTCGGCGAGCGGATCCCCGGCCGTGAGCAGGACGACAAGGTGCTCGGTCTGCGAGGTGTGCCGCTGTCGCGCGGCTTCCAGGTCGATCACTCGCTCGGGGGCTTTGCGGGGTGCTTGGTTCGCAGTCATGTGGCTCTCACTTCCGAGAGGGCGAGGCGGACCGGCGATCATGAGGGGAAGCCGTCTGACACATGTCAGATTACCTTCAATCTGACATGTGTCAAGTAAGCTGTTCCCGGTCCACCGGACCGCCGCGCAGCAGCACAGGGTGCGCGGCGCGCGGGCACGAACAGGCAGTCATGGAGGCAGGAAATGGGAGCAAGCGCCGAATCAGCTCGCCGGCCGGGGCGCCCCGGCGCGAACACTCCCGCGGTGCCGGGGGAGGAGAGCATCCTGCAGCGCGGGCTCGAAGCCTTCGCGGAACTGGGGTACGACCACGCATCGGCAAGAGAGTTGGCCCGCCGCCTGGGTGTCAGCCACAACTTCATCAACGACCGGTACGGGTCCAAGGCCGCGTTCTGGCGGGCGGTGGTGGAATTCGCCCTCGGGGCGCGGCTGGCCGGTATGCCGCAGGTGGACCCCTCGGTGGCCGATGCCGAGCGGTTGCGGCAGATCATCAGCAACTTCTACCGAACGGCGGCGGACGCGCCCCTCGTCGGACGGCTGTTCGTCGACGAGCTCAACCGGGACACGGAACGGCTGGACTACCTGTACGCGCACTACATCGGCCCGGTCCTGCAGACCATCACGGCCTGTATCGATCGACTCGTCGCCTCCGGGCGCATGGCGCCCATCCCGATGGACGTGTTGTTCTTCGCCATCATCCCGCCTGTCTCGGGCATGGTGGACGTGCCCCTGGCTCGACGCCTGGGCCGACCCGTGCCGTCCTCACCCCAGCAGCTCACCGCCACGGCGGACGCGCTAGCGGCACTCGTGGTCAATGGCATGCTCGCGACGGGAGCGGATAGTCGCCGCTGAGACCCACGCCGCGGCGTGGGACCCCTCACGGGCCGTTCGTTTCCGTGCCGGCCGTGACCGGTCGCCACGGCCGTGCCGGGATGTGCCGGGACCGGGTGTCATCCCGCGGGCCGGCCCCGTTCACGTGTCGGGTTCCGGGCCGCGGAAGGCGTCTGATGCAGGCCGCGTGTCCGGGTGTGTGCGCCGGAGCGTGTGGCGACCGCCCCGATTCGCATGGGCCTGGTGCCTGGACGGCGGGGATCGGCTCGGCGTGCAGGGGTTCAGGGCGTGGGCGGCATCGATGGGGGTGTTCAGCGCCCTCCAGCGCTCCGCCCATCAGCCTCTGGCGATTTCTGTCTGACGGCTGAAGGAATGGTCAAAATACTACTGAGGCGCTCGCCTGCGAGATCTCCTGAGAAACATCCCAATGCTCCACGAGCCTGCCTTTTTCGACGCGCCATATATCGACAATCGCCAGATCAGGGCTCCCGTCCGCGAATTCCATGTGCAGGTGAAGGGCAACCATCTCCCCGTCGCTGATGATCCGCTTGACCGTGGCCCGACCGCCCCTGGCTGCTTCTTCTTCCAGATAGGCGATGGCACCTTTCCGGCCTTTCCCGGCTTTGGGGTTGTGTTGGACATAGTCCTCAACGGCGTACTGCTCGAAGGCCTGGCGAGCGCCATGAGCCTCCAGGGCCGAGAGGAAACCTTCAAGCACCTCACGGCTTGTTGGGACCGTCATTTCTTTGCCCTCCTGGTGCGACATTCTGTCGAACGGGCGGCATTCGTCCGATCCGCCTACAGCCTCCAGTCGCGACAGGGATGGCCGGTCGGTCTTCCGGTCATCACTCGTCACCCCTCAGCGAGCGTTCCAGCCGCGTCGTACCTGGATGGTGCACAGCGAAGTCGGCGATAGGGGTGACATGTTCGTCCAATGAACATGCCCCTTGAGCGTGACGCCGGTCACTTCCTACCTTGACGCTGCTCGTCGGCCGGTCACCGTGCCGAGTGTTCTGAATCAGGTCGGTTGAAGAGCCGCGCGGAGGAACTCCGCGAAGGCCCATGGGGCGGTTCGGCAGGGGTGTTGCCGGGATGGCCGCGACAGAAGCACCCACATCAGGGGCCGGCGGCGAACGTCGGTTCCGACGGCAGCGCTTTGCGCGCAAGGAGTCATCCATGGTTCAGACCGATTCACCCAAGGAGGCGCAGGGAGAGGGGGGCAGATACCCCCTGATCTCAGGCACTCTGCCCGCCATGATCCACGCCGTCCGCCTTGCTCGGTCACCCCTTTCCGCCCTCGGCGGCGTCGTGGAGACCAACCCTGCACGGCACGGGCGCTAGCCATGGCCGGTGAATCCGCGACCCCGCCGATCCCGCGACTCGAGGTCCGCAATCTCTCCAAGACGTTCGCCGGCGTCACGGTTCTCGAGAACGCGAGCCTGACGATCGCCCCAGGGGAGGTGCACGGCCTCGTCGGGCAGAACGGCTCCGGCAAGTCCACGCTCATCAAGCTGATCTCCGGTGTCTACTCGGCGGATCCGGGGGGCGAGATCCTCCTCGACGGCGAGCGGCTCGGCCCGCCCGTCAAAGCGAAGGCGCTGCACGGCCAGGGCCTGTCATTCGTGCACCAGGATCTCGGTCTCGTGCCCGACCTCTCGGTACGTGACAACGTGCGGGTCGGCCGGCACTCGGTCAACCAGATCACGCGCTGGATCCGCACCTCCCAGGACGCCGTCGCCGTGAGCGCGACGCTGAAGTACCTCCGCACCGACATCGATCCGTCGGCCAAGGTCTCGACCCTCCTGCCCAGCGAGCGGGTCGCGGTCGCGGTCGCACGCGCACTTCAGGACCGGACCCCCGGCGCGGGTGTCGTGGTCTTCGACGAGTCCTCGCGCGCCATCCCGCACGTGGCGCTGCCGGCGTTCTACGACATGATCCGCCTGCTCAAGAGCCAGGGCACGGCCGTGCTGTTCATCAGCCACAACCTCAAGGAGGTACTCGAGATCGCCGACCGGGCTACCGTTCTACGCAACGGCCGCGTCGTGGAGACGGGCATTGAGACGGCAGGGCTCGACGAGGCCAGGCTGGCCGGCCTCGTCCTCGGGCGCGCCGCTGAACTCGGCGACATCATGGAGAGCCTGCCGCCCGAGCCCCGGCCCGACACGGTCGAGTTTGTCGACGTCCGCGGCGGACGGGTCGAGGGGGTGAGCGCGGCCATTCGTCGCGGCGAGGTCGTCGGCTTCACGGGCACGGTGGACTCCGGCCTGTCGGACCTCGGGCCGCTTCTTGGCGGTGACCGGCGCGGCACCGGCAAGGTCAGGCTCGGCGGACGCGTCGTCGACCTGGCCCGTGCCAAGGTCGTCGACCTCCTCGACGCCGGGATCGCCTTCATCCCCGCCGACCGGCACGACAAGGGCGTCGCGCTCGAACTGACGGTTGAGGAGAACGCGACCCTCCCACACCTGCGCAGCAGGGGAAAGCCCTGGTGGACCGGGTTCAAATGGCAGCGTGCCGAGACCGAGGGCATCATCGCGCGGTTCGACATCCGGCCGCCGAACCCCACGATGCCCGTGGCCTCGATGTCCGGTGGCAACCAGCAGAAGGTGCTGCTCGGCAAGTGGCTCCTCGGGACGCCCGATCTGCTCGTGCTCGACGACCCCACCCAGGCGGTCGATGTCGGCGCGCGGCACGCGATCCTCACGGCGAGCCGGCAGGCAGCCGCCGACGGATCGGCGGTCATGGTCTGCTCCGCCGAGGTCGAGGATCTCGCGGCGATCTGCGACCGGGTTCTCATCCTCCAGGACGGCCGGATCGTCCGCGAGATGACGCGACCGTTCGACGCGGAAGCCCTTCTCTCCGCGATCTTCGCCGTCGACGACGCGGCGCGTACTCCCACCTTCGCACCGACTCCTGCAAACGAGGCCTGATGGCAACCACACGGTCACAACCCACCATCGCCTCGGGCGTCGCACCACAGAAGACGGGCTTTCCGTTCAACCGGGCGGCCTCCTACGTGCTCCAGCGCTACAGCCTCGTGCTGCTCTGGATCATCATGGTGGTGCTCTTCCTGATGCTGCTTCCGAACGGCGTCGACCTGGCAAGCGCCTCACGCGCGGTCTTTGGCCAGCAGACACCGGTGGTCTTCCTCGGCCTCGCGGTCATCGTCACGATCGCCGTCGGCGAGTTCGACCTGTCGTTCGCGTTCATCTACGGCCTGGCAGGAACCACGTTCCCGGCCCTGGTCGTCCTGCACGGCTGGCCGGTTCCGCTGGCGATCCTCGCGGCCCTCGCCGCCGCGGTGCTTGTCGGCCTCCTCAACGCGGTACTCGTGGTCGTCGTCGGGATCAGCTCGATCGTCGTCACCCTCGGCACGGGGAGCCTGGCCCTGGGGATCGCGCTGTTGATGTCGAACCAGACGAACGTGAGCGGCCTCGACCCGGAGCTCGCGCAGGTCGCGATCGGCGGCTTCCTCGGCCTCCCGGCGGTGTTCTGGTACGGCGTCGCGCTCGTCATCATCACCGCGTACGCCATGACAGCGACCCCGCTCGGCCGATCGATGCTGTTCGTCGGCTCGAACCCGAACGTCGCGAGGCTCGCCGGCATCCCCGTCCGCCGCATCCGTTTCGGCGGTTACCTGATGGCCGCCCTGCTCAGCGGCGTCATCGGCGTCATCCTCGCGTGCGGCGTCGGCGGGTTCAGCACCGCGACGGCCCAGGTGCAGATGATGCCGGCCCTCGCCGCGGTTTTCCTCGGAACGATCGCGGTGGTCCCCGGGCGCTTCAACGCGATCGGCATGTTCATCGCCGCCTACTTCCTGCTGACGGGCATGTTCGGGCTGCAGCTGCTCGGGCTGTCCGGATGGGTGACGAACGTCTTCTACGGTGCGGCGCTGATCATCGCCATCACCGTGTCGCTTCTTCTCCGACGCCGCACACATACCTGAACAGGCTCCTGCACGGCACTTCCCTCCAGCCAAGAAACGCTGCGCAAGGCAGGTGGGTGAAGTCACGCGGCCCATGATGGGCAGGTCGCCGCGCGGCCGCCTTCGTGACCGCCTCCTGCAGCGCAGGAGTCCTCGGCCGGCCGACAAGCTCCTTGTCGGCTTTGAGATCGTCCGATTCATGTCGCGGTTTCACTCGACGACGGGGTTCGGTTCGGGATGCGCGACACGCGTCTGCCCGAACGGGAGCGAGGCCGCTGACGCCAACACGCCGTTGTCCGACGTCTGCCCGTCGCGTGCATCGCGACACACCCGGGCCGGGCCCTGACGCCACTCGCCCGCGGACGGGACAGCGCTCTGCTCTCGAAGGCGAGAGCCAAGTGATCACACATCCGAAGAAGAGAGGCAATCTCATGCTGAATGGGCGCAATCGGTCGCGCGGACTTCTCGCGGCCTGCACGGTGCTGGCACTCGCCCTCGTCGGCTGCGGCAGCACGAACACGCACTCGAGCTCGGCGGGAGACGCGGCGGGCGCCGTGGCACCCAGCGTCGCGGGGGCGGTCACGTCTGCGAGACAGCCGATCGACACGTTCGTGGCACCGGGGCCGGCCATCGACACGTCGAAGATCACCGGCGGCAAGGTCTACGTCATCGTGCCGGCGCTCGAGGTGCAGGACTTCTCGGTCGTCGCGAACGAGATCAAGGGCGTGTTCTCGCGCTTCGGCGTCGACGTGGAGGCGTGCGGCACGACCGGCGGCTCACCGGACGGCGTCGCCAACTGCCTTCACCAGGCGATCAACGCGAAGGCCATCGGCATCGTCACCGTCGGCATAACTCAGAACACAGCCCCGAGCGCGATCGCCGAGGTCGCGAAGGCGGGTATCCCGCTGGTGAACGGCATGACGACGTCCTCCGGCCCCGGTGACCCGAAGCTCGTCAGCTACGTGGCCCCGGACTTCGTGAAGCTCCACTCCTGGCTGACCGATCAGTTCATCGTCGACTCCAAGGGCTCGGCCCATGTGCTCGCGATGCGCACGACCTCGAACGACATCACGCCGACCTGGGCCAACGACGGCGTCGTCAAGGTCCTGAAGGACGACTGCAGTGGCTGCTCGTCGAAGGTGATCGACGTGAACACGGTCAACCAAGACAAGATCTCCACCGATGTGTCGACGTCGCTGGTGTCGGACTCCGACATCAAGTACATCGTGGCCGGTACGAACAACTACGTCCCCGATGTCGTCTCGGGAGCGCAGGCTGCGGGCCGCAGCGCCGCGGACACCCGGATCGGCACCGTGGGCGGTGCCCTGGCCGTGATGCAGCAGCTCAGCCAGTCCCAGTGGGTCGGCGCGGTCGCCGCGTTCAGCCTTCCGGCACTGTCCTGGTACATGTCCGACTCGCTGCTGCGCCTCATGGTCGGTCAGCCGCGTGCGGGCGAGCCGCACTTCTCGTTCCAGCGTCTGTTCACGTCCGCCGACGTCACCGGCCTGGACCTCACTCAGAAGGGGTGGTCGAGCGGTTCGTGGTACGGCAAGGCCGACTATGTGCACGGGTTCCTCAAGCTCTGGGGCAAGAAGTAGATGACAGGCGACGAAACCACCGAGCGGAACAAAAGGGTTGTCGAGGCGTTCGTCAACGACGTGGCGATCGCCAAGCGACTCGACCGTCTTGACGACCTCGTCGCGGTCGACTACATCCAGCACAATCCACACGCCGGGCAGGGGCGAGAGGGCGTCCGTGCTTACTTCGCCGGATTCCATCGCGCACGCGAGAAGGATCTCGATCCATCCGGGACTGTCGAAGTCCACCTGATGGGCGAGGGGGATCTCGTGGTGCGTCACGAGATCCGCGTCAACGGGATCCACATCGACATATGGCGGGTTCGGGACGGCATGCTCCAGGAGCACTGGGACGCGTGGCGTTCGGCACCGGGTTACGACCCGCCGGCGGGCTCGTGATGGCGGGAGTCGGCCCCGGTGAGGCGGCCGGATCGGAACCCGAGCGGCTGGAACGGAACAAGCGGCTCGTCGAGGATTTCCTGGCGGTCGCCCACGGCGATCTCGCGGGTCTGGGCCGGCTCGGCGAGTTCGCGGCCGCGGACTATGTCCAGCACAACCCGAACATCGGGCAGGGACTCGACGGCCTCCGTACCTTCTTCACGCACATCCTCTCGCTTCCGCCCTCCGAGCGCCTTGACCCCTCCAAGGAAATCGAGGTGCACCTCATCGCGGAGGGCGACTTCGTCGTCAGGCACGAGATCCGCGAAGACGGGTTGCTCATCAACGTCTTCCGCCTCGAGGACGGCCTCGTCAAGGAGCACTGGGACGCATTCCGCCCGCCGCCCGGCGGCACGATCATCCACGGTCTCGAATGAGGTATCAGCACCAGGAGGGAAATTCATTTCGTCCAGAGCAAGTCGTTCGCAACGAGGACGTTGTCGAGGCGATCGTCGCGGAGACCGAGATCGGCCAAGATCCAGGCCCCTCTCGACGACCAATCCTCACGCCGGCCAGGGCCGCGAGGGCGTCCGTGAGTCCTTCGCGGGCGTCCCCGCCAGGGAATGAGCTTCTTCCGGAATTCTGATCCAGCGAAGGGGATAGGAATGGCTGACGAGACCTACGACCTCGAGCGCAACAAGCAGATCGTCGCCGAGTTCTTCGACATCGCCCACGGCACGGTGGAGGGACTGGAGCACCTCGACCGGTATGTGGCCGCGGACTACATCCAGCACAACCCGAACATCGAGCAAGGTCGCGAGGGGCTCCGGAAGTTCTTCACCTACATCCTCTCGCTACCCCCGGAGGAGCGTCTCGACCCGGCGAAGGAGATCGAGGTGAACGTCATTGCCGACGGCGAGTTCATCGCCCGTCAGGCAATCCGCGAGGACGGGATGCTGATCGATGTCTTCCGCATACGCGACGGGCTGCTCGTGGAGCACTGGGATGCATTCCGTCCTCCGCCCGGTGGGAAGGTCATCCACGGACTCGAGTGACCCCGCCGGACTCGAGCGCCGACGTCCATCCGGTCCCAGCAGGGACCGGATGGACGTCGGCATCTCCGCGTCAGTGACGAGGATCGATCGTGTGCGGCCCAGGCCGTCGCGATGTCGGCGAACGTATAGGCCTGCATCGTGTCGAAGGGGAAGCTCCCCTGTCTCCAGAACTCGATCAGCTTCGGGATGAACGTCACCTGGATCGCGGAGCCCCCGATGATGCCTGAAGATTTCGGCTACCGTGAGCAGGCGGGCGATGTAGGGCGGCCATTCGCCGTGAGCGGCCCGAAGCCGCAGGTGCCCTCGACTTCGAGACAGGCGAAGCGAGAAGCCGGGCGCACCAGTATCTCTTCGCCGCCGGCGCCTCGAAATCGACCCTTTCGATCCGCGGGACCAGCTTCCCTGGACGCGAGACGGTCACCCCGCCGATCACGGCGCGGACCGTGTCTCTGGGGCGGCGCCCGCGCGAGACGCTACAGGTTGCCGGGTGCGGAGGACGCCAGCGCCGCTCCCAACCCGCTCAGCACCCGCGGGTCCGCCACCGGCTCGCCGTGTCCGGGGCACAGAAGCATGACGTCGTGGGCGGCCATGGCCGCGGCGGAGCGACGAGCCGAGACTGCATCATCGTTGAAATGGCCAAGCGTTGGCCCTTCCGGCGTGGTGACGATGAGGTCACCGGTGAACAGGACACGGGGCTCCCTCACCAGGAGGCCGATGCTGCCCTCCGTGTGCCCCGCTCCGCTGATCACCGCCGCCCCGCCCCCGATCGCGACGATGTCTCCCGCCTCCACCTCGGAGTCGACGCGACACGGAGGGGCGGGTGGGATGCCGGCGGACAGCCGCTCGAATACCGCGCGCTCCTCGGCGGTGAGCGTCCGGCTTGGGGGCCAGCGCTCCCCGCGGATGATCGGAGCGTCCGCGCGATGCGCGATCACTTCGACATCTCCCCAGCGCGCCACGTCCGCGGCCGCGCCTGTGTGGTCCTCATGGTGATGCGTGAGCACCAGCCGCCGGAGGGCCGTGGTACGGAAGCCCAGCTCGGCGAAGGCGGCGGCGAGCGTGGGCTCGTCGCCGGGAAACCCCGCGTCGATCATCGTGACCTCTGACCCGTCACACCAGAGGTAGACCTGTGGGAAGCCCGTCCGGATCATGAAGAGACCGGGAGCAAGCTTGCGGATCTCCGTCGCTCGATCGCCCATGGTCTGTCTCTCCCTTTTCCTCATACCTCATACGCGCGCGGGGGCGAGGACTGTGTCGAAGCGATCCCGGCTCCATGTCCCGTCAGAACTGACCACCAGGCGGACGGCGGAAAGCCCGACCACCCGAGACGGGAGACTCACCTCCACTACGCGAACTCTCTTTCGTCGACGCCCCGTTCTGAAGCCTTCTGTCCGTTCATCGAACAACGGCGCCAGGGGGAGGCTGTTGGTCTTCCAGGGCGTTGAACCTGGAGATCCCCCTGGGGACGGAGGGGCGGACGTGCCGGATCCCGCGCCGGTTGCTGAAGGAGAACGAGAGCTGTCATCGCCGGTGCGATGTGGCTGTCCTGGTGGACGGCCGTCGTCGCCCACCGGGACATATCCGCGACGTCTGATCTCGGCGAGGTCAGGTTCCGTTGGCGGGCTGGGTGTAGGCGTGGCCGTCGACGGTGGTGGTCAGCGTGCCGGTCGCCTGGAACTTGTTGGTTCCCACGGTGATGTCCAGGTGGAATCCGTCGGGGCTGGTCTTCTTCGTCGTGTGGACGCGGCCGGTCCCGATGTCGGTCTGGAGCATGTCGGAGTACCAGTCGATCCTGTTGTGGAAGGGAGTCTCGTTCTGCAGGGTCACGCTCTCGGTGCCGTTGATGACGTAGCGTCCGTCGTCGGAGTAGTCCTTGTAGGTGACGGCGAGGGTGCTGATGGCGGTGTGCGCGCTGTTCTCGGTGACTGTCACCTCGGCCGAGCCGGACTTCTTGCCGTCCAGGGTGTAGGTGCCCGACGCCAGATGCGTCCTTGCGGGGATCGCGCTGCCCGGCTCGTACGGTACGCCCCAGGGGACGGTGTCGGAGATGGGGGCGACCGGCTTCCGCTTCTGCGGCTTGCGGCTGGTGAGGTCGGCGATCATCAAACGTTCGGTCCGGCCGCCGGGGGCGGTGGACAAGGGGCAGGGCAGCGGGTTCTGGCCGCCGCAGTCGGGCGCGACGGCCAGCGACTGCCAGTACGCGATCTGCGTTCCGTCGGGCGACCACTTGGGGTCGGCCCGGCCGTTCCACAGCGGATCGTTGATGCTGCCGGGGCTGCCGTCGCCGGCGGCGTTGAGCTGCTGGCCCGCGTAGGAGCCGCGGTCACCGTGCGCGTCGATGAGGTACGGCTGGAAGAACCGGCGCTTGCCGTTGTTGCGGGCGGCCGAGATCGCGCTGGCACTCAGCAGGTCGGTGATGCCCGGCACGCCGCGCATGGCGGACAGGAATGACAGCCGGTCGGTGCCCCGGGTGTCCATGACCACCGTCCACTTGCCGTCGGGCGAGAGGTCGACCGGATCGACGTACTCGGGATCGGCGGTCAGCCGACGGACCTTGCCAGTGGTCAGGTTGGCCGCGAAGACGTCGATGTTGGACGAATCCGCCGGGTAGCCGACGTAGGTGACCTCGCGTCCGTCGGCGGAGAAGCCCCGCACTTCGCCGACCGAGGGGAGGAACGGGTCGAACCGCAGCTTGCCGGGGTCGCTGGGATCGGTGTCGACCGGCTTCGTGGCGTTCGGGTCGAACAGCCGGCTGACCTTCACCAGGTCAAAGCGAGGCACCAGCGGCGTGCCCGTCGTCGGGGACGGGTTGAACTGCAACCGGCCCAGGTACGAGAACTGGTCGAGCCTGCCGCCCGTCACGGTCATCGAGCTGAAGCCCAGGTGTGTGTCGTCGGGGTTGAGGCGCAGTTCGCGGATGCTTCCGCCGGGCCCCGAGCCGTCCACGGTGTTGTTCCACCGGATGGGGTAGATGTGGACCCGCTGTGGGGTGCAGGCCCGGTCGGCCAGCTTGTAGGGGCCGCAGTCGATGATGTTCGTCCCGGCGAGGACCCGCTTGCCGTCGCCGAAAGCCTGGGGGTAGTCCATCGCGTCGGAGGGTCCCGGCGCATTGCCCGGGGGGATGCCGCAGGTGACGCACTTCCACGCGTCCCCGTTGGGGAAGGTGGTCCCATCGGCCCTCACGAGGATCAGCTGCTGGCCCGTGTAGATGCTCGACGGGTCGGGTGCCGCCGGTGCGCCTGTGAAGAGCACCGTCGCGACGATGTTCCGGCTGTCCGGCAGGAAGTTCCCCGAGAACAGGCCGGGGGATTGTCCGATGCATCCGGTGCCGCGCGGGTTGATGTCCCTGGTGCAGGAACCGGCCGCGGTGCTCGGCGTGACCGGCGGCAGCGGCAGCTCCCTCACCTTGATCGGCTCCGGCCTGGGCGGCGGCGGGACGGCCTGCCCGCTGTCCGCCGCCGGTGAGGCATGCGCGGGCTGCCATGAGGTGCTGGTCACGGCCAGGGCGAGGATCAGCGCCAATACCGGCCAGACTCGCGGAATTCGTGTTCTTCTCCGCAAGAGCATGCTCATCTCCTCCTTGAGTTGGGCGTCATATGGGTGGAGGCGTCCTTGGCTGGGAAGGTCATGTCCTCCTAGCTCGACGACAGGTGTCGCCCGGCGCCAGAGCGGTCGGCGTGAGCGGGACCCCGCCATGTGGGCGAGGTCAGCTCCGATCACTCGGTGATGAACTGCTGTGGATTCCTCGTGCTCGGCACAGCCACAGGGTTTCCTCTCGGTTCGGTGTCATCGGTGCCCCTCCCGGCACGCATGCCGACTCCTTCGGATGTGGTGGTGGTTCTGCGGGGAGGCAGAGAAAGGGGTCGCCGCCCGGCCCGGGCACCGCGTGCCGCGAGGAGTGCCCTGGGTGAACGGCGCGCGGGACGCGTGTCGCGCTCACGGAGCGGACGGGCTCGCGCGGGCCGACGGGTGGCCCGCACATCGAGCGGTCCTCGGATGAGGACGGGGAGGGAACGCGAGAGGGGCGACTCGTTAGAATGTAACCACGGTGGTGGCAGTTCGGCGATTAGACTCCCCGATCGCGGTGGATGGCAAGACCCTGAACACGGTTGCTCTCGCCGGTAGTTGTCCTCAACGGCGCAGGAGGTTGCATGAGTTCCGCCCCTTCCGCACGTCGATGTGGGCCGCTTGCGCAAGGCATAGGTCGGCCCTGACCTGATCGTCGACGTGGGAGTGACCGCGGCGCACGCCACTGCGGACAGGGAAGCTCTCGTGTCCGGATGAGCGTTTGAACGTTTCAATTTCTTCTGATTGACCTATTGACCAAATGTCGTAAGCCGATCAGTATTCCCGTGACTCGAACAGGCGGGAGGCGCCATGGATGATCGAATGAGCAATCTGACGGTGGCGTCGTCCGCGCCCGAAGGAGCTGGAATGCCGGACAAGACCCACAGCGTCGGTTTCCTCTGGGGAGCCGCCTCCGCGCCGCACCAGATCGAGGGCAACAACACCAACAGCGACTGGTGGGTACGCGAGGGCCAGGTGCCCGGCCTGGAACGCAGCGGGGACGCCTGTGACAGCTACCACCGCTACGCGGAGGACATGCGGCTGCTGGCGGAGGCGGGGCTCAACTCGTACCGCTTCGGCGTGGAGTGGGCACGCATCGAACCCGTCCCAGGGGAGTTCTCGCGGGCCGAACTCGCCCACTATCGCCGGATGATCGACACCGCCCACGGGCTCGGTCTGACGCCCATGATCACCCTGCACCACTTCTCCAACCCACGCTGGTTCGCCGAGGAGGGCAGCTGGGCCGGCGAGCGGGCGGTCGACCGCTTCGTCGCCTACGCGGAGCGGGTGACCGACATCCTCGGCGACGTTCCGTACATCGTCACCATGAACGAGCCCAACATGCTCGCGATGATGTTGACCAGGGACCGCCTGACGCTCAAGGAGCAGCAGCGGTCGGGGATGTGGCAGAGCCCCACCGTGGACACCGACCGTCGCGTGAAGTGGCCGACCCCGGACACCGACATCAGCGACGCCCTGGTCAAGGCGCATCACGCGGTCCGCGACATTGTGCGCGCCAACACCGACGCGGCCGTCGGCTGGACGGTGGCCAACCGGGCCTTCGCCGCTCGCCCCGGTGCCGAGGAGCGGAAGCGCGAACTGGAGTACATCTGGGAGGACCTGTACCTGGAGGCCGCGCGCGGCGACGACTTCGTCGGCGCCCAGGCCTACTCCAGTGTGTGGGTCGGCAAGGACGGCATCGAACCGCACCCGCCTCACCCCGACAACACCCAGGTCGGTTCGGCGTACCGGCCGGACGCGCTGGGCATGGCGGTGCGCCACACCTGGGAGGTCACGGGCGGCATCCCGATCCTGGTGACCGAGAACGGCATCGCCACCGCCGATGACACCCGCCGTATCGCGTACACGGACGAGGCGTTGCGCCACCTGTTCGCGGCCATGGACGACGGCGTCGACGTACGCGGTTATCTGCACTGGTCCGCCCTGGACAACTTCGAGTGGGGCCACTGGGCACCCACGTTCGGGCTGATCGCCGTGGACCGGGAGACCTTCGAGCGCCGTCCCAAGCCGAGCCTCGCCTGGCTCGGCGGCGTGGCCCGCCGCGGCCACCCCTGAACATCTCCGAGCCCCCGCGGGTGAGGGCGAGCATCCCGCCGCCTTGCGTACAGCCTCGCGCGGCGTCAGCACATGAAGGAAGCACGTATGTCCGCCCAGCACACCACCCCGGTCCGCCGTCGTCCCGTAGTCACTTCGCAGGCCGGCTCCCGTGAGGGAGCCCTCACATGACGCTCGATCGACGCGGGCTCGTCCGCCGGCACAATCCCGTCCTGACGGCACCGCACCCCACCGACGTCCTCACTGTCGGCAACGGCGACATCGCGATGACGGTCGACCTGTCGGGCCTTCAGACGTTCCCGGAGTTCCACGAGCTGCGCCCGGATCCGCGGCGCGTCGTCGACGGCGGCGAGACCGGCCTGCCCGCTCACCTCCCCCGCCCGTTCGACCGCGACGACCACCAGATACCTCTGCGCACGCAGTCGACCTGGGGGTGGTACCGCACCCGGACCGAGCGCGCGTTCTTTTCCGGCGAGGCGACGACCGCGTACGAGACTTCGCGTGGCACGGTGCCCTACCTCGACCGTAAGAGACTGCACCGCGCCGGCGACCCGATCCCGGACGAGTTCGCTCCCGGAGCCTGGCTCGCCTTCAACCCCCGCCGCGCGCACCTCGGGCGCCTCGCGCTCGACGCAACACCCGAGGGGCCCCGGTTGGACGGCCCGCACCGGCTCACGGACACCCGCACCGAACTCGACCTGTGGACCGGGACCGTGCATGCCACGTACCGCCTGGACGGCGTCCCCGTGACGGTCACGACCGTGGCGCACCCCGGCGTCCATCGCTTCGCGGTGCGCCTGCGATCCCCGTTGCTGGCGCGGGGCCTCGGCGTGGCCTGGTGCTTCGACCCACAACCCGACGACCTGGCGCCTTTCGAGCTTCCACTCGACGAGCGCGTCAGCTGGGCCCGGCTGGGCCCCGGACACTGGGAAGCACACCGCGCCGTGGAGTCGTCGGCGTACGTCGTCACGATCGAGACGACCGGTCACCTCACCCCGCACGACGACGGCACTCGCGCCCTGGTGACGACCGATCAGCCGGAACTCGATGTGATCGTCACCCTCCGGCCCGAGGAGCGAGACGCCAACGCGACGCCCTCGTACGGGCTGCCGAGGCCGGACGCCGACATGACCGCTTCTGACTTCGAGTCCGTCCAAGAGGCTTCAGCGCGCTGGTGGGAGCACCACTGGGTCGGTGGCGCCGCAGTGAGCTTCCAGGGCAGCACCGACGAGCGGGCCGCGGAACTGGAACGCCGCGTCGTGTTGTCGCAGTACCTGACGGCGGTCAACGGCGCCGGCGCCACACCGCCCGCGGAGACCGGACTGACCTACAACACGTGGACGGGCAAGTTCCATCTGGAGATGCACTGGTGGCATGCGGCGCACTTCCCGCTGTGGGGTCGCGGCGAACTGCTGGAGCGCAGCCTCGGCTGGTACCACGGCGCCCTCACCGCCGCACGAAGCACAGCCCGGCGTCAGGGCTACCGTGGCGCACGCTGGCCGAAGCAGACCGACAACTCGGCGCGTGAGTCGCCCAGCCACATCGGCGTGTTCCTGATCTGGCAGCAGCCTCACGTCATCCATCTGCTGGAGTTGCTGCACGACGAAGGACGCTCGACCGAGTTCCTTGGGGAGCACTATCCGCTGGTCGAGGCCACCGCCGACCTCATGGCCGACTTCGTCGAGGAACGCGACGGTGTTCTCACTCTGCCGCCTCCGCTCATCCCCGCGCAGGAGAGCTACCTCGCCGACCGCCTCACCAACGCCGACCCGACCTTCGAACTCGTCTACTGGTCCTGGGCTCTCGACGTCGCGAACGCGTGGAGACGACGTCTCGGACTCCCGCTCCGCCACGACTGGGACCGCGTCGCGCGCGGCATGCGGCGTCCGCTGGTCCTTCCGGACGGCACGTACGCCGCGCTCGCGACGCCGCCGTACCTGATGCGCAAGGACCATCCGTCGATGCTGATGGCGCTCGGCTGGCTGCCCGACACCGGAATCGTGGACCCCGACGTCATGGGCGCGACTCTCGACGCGGTCTGGAACCACTGGGATTTCCACACCAGTTGGGGCTGGGACTACCCGGTCATGGCGATGACCGCCGCGCGCCTGGGCGACGTGGGCCGCGCTTTGGACGCGCTGCTGTTCCCCTCACCCAAGAACCAGTTCCTGACGAACGGCCACAACCCTCAGATGCCGGGCTTCCTCACGCTCTACCTTCCGGCGAACGGCGGACTGCTCGCCGCGGTCGCCCACGTCGTGGCCGCCGTAGACGGCGGAGCGAAGCCTCCCGAGGGCTGGACCGTCGTGGCCGAGGGTTTCGGATGACGGCCTGGTGACTGCCTTACCCGGACGGCCCGGCCACGCTTCCGTGCCGGGGCGTCCACTTCCCCCACACCTCCAGCACCACCGCACACCCCATCTGCCAACAGCGCACGAATCAAAGGTGATAACCATGCGCAAGAATCCCACTCAGCCCGTGTCCCGGCGCATGAACCGCCGCTCCTTCATCGGGACGGCCGGATCGCTGAGCATCGCCGCGTCGCTCCTCCTCCAGGGGTGCGGGTCGGACAGTGACTCCGGGTCCGACGGCGGCCGGGTCGAGCTGACCTTCATGAACCAGTCGCGAGGCCAGGAAGCCGCCCTCAACGCGCTCGCCAAGCAGTACACGAGGCAGACGGGGATCGCCGTCAAGGTCGAGTCCCCCGGGCCGTCCGACTACCTGGCGAAGCTCCAGGCCAAGGCGCAGTCCCGCAACATGCCCGATGTGTACTCGTCCTTCCTCGCCGTCGACATGGCCCCGTTCTACAAGGCCGGCTGGGCCATGAACCTTCAGTCCGAACTCAAGGGAGCGTGGGGCGACCAGTTCGCCCCGGGAGTCGTCGAGCAGTCGACCTTCACCAAGGACAACAACCTCGGTGTGAAGGCGGGCATCTACTCGGCGCACTGGGAGACGCAGTCCTACGGCCTGATCTTCGATCCCACCAGGACCAAGATCGACCCGAAGGCGCCGCCGAATACCATGGACGACCTCATCACCGCCCTAAAGGCCTCCAACAAGGACGGCAAGGGGAACTTCTCGGTCGCCTCGACGCTCACCCCGGCGCTGATCCAGCAGTTCGCCTCCAACTGGCTCACCGACCAGCAGATCTCGGACACCTTCGCCGGCAAGTCGAGCTGGAAGTCGGACGGCTGGCGCAAGGCGTTTCAACTCCTCCTCGATCTGAAGAAGGCCGGCGTCATATCCAACGGAGCGCTCCCCGGCGGTCAGGGCGACAACCCCGCGGTCGAGACATCCTTCTTCAACAAGCGTGAGGTCGGCGCCATCTTCGACGCCTCGGCAGGCGTCTCGGTCGGCAAGCGCACGGCCCCCGACTACACCGACTACGCCTCGATGCCCCTGCCCGCCGCCACGGACGGCACGCTCACCCCCCGGTCCCCGGGCGTCCCCGGCAAGGGCGCGGTCGTCAACCCCCGTGGCAAGCACCCCAAGGAAGCCCTGGCCTTCGTCAAGTGGCTGACGATGCCGGAGCAGCAGAAGGTGTTCGCCGAGGAGGCCCGCATCGTACCGACGAGCAAGCAGCTCCTGGCCGGCCGCAATCTTCCTCCGCAACTCACTGGCTTTGCCGCGGCCACCAAGAACCAGCAGAAGGTGACCACCAGCCTCACGTCCGACGTCAACGCGGCGCTCACCCGCGACACCCAGAGCCTGGTCCTCGGCGAGAAGACCGTCGACCAGGTCCTCGACGACCTCCAGTCGGCGCAGGAACGCGGCTGATGGCGTCGCTGACGGCGCGCGTCCGCGACCGACGCACCCTGCGCCGCAACATCACAGCACTGACGTTCCTCGCTCCCGCGATCGTGCTCATCGGTGTGTTCACCATCGCACCGTTCGTGCAGGCGATTCTGCTGAGCTTCCAGTCCTGGGACGGGATCAGTCCTGACACCCCCTGGGTCGGCCTGCAGAACTACGAGTTCGTCTTCGGGGACGACGAATTCTGGGCGTCGATGAAGAACGTCGCGATATTCGGCGTGGTCGGCTTCTTCCTGGGCAACGCTCTTTCCCTGGGCATGGCCATCGCGGTGAACCGGATCAGGCGCTTGAAAACCTTCTTCCGCACCGTCTTCTACCTGCCGGGCATTCTCTCCGTCGTGGTCGTCGGCGTGATCTTCCTGTTCATGTTCGAACCACGCTCCGGGGTCCTCAACCGGCTGCTCGACACGGTCGGCTTGGAGTCCCTTCAGCAGAACTGGCTCGGCGACCCGACATTCGCCCTGCCGTCCGTCGCCGCCGTCTTCATCTGGTTCCACTGGGGTTTCGGATTCCTCCTCTTCCTCGCCGGTCTCCAGGACATTCCGGAGGAACTGTACGAGGCGGCGGAACTCGACGGCGCGCGTGACTGGGCCAAGTTCCGGTACATCACCTGGCCACAGCTCGCCCCCGTCACCACGATCGTCAGCCTGCTGACTCTCCTCGCGGCCCTGCAGATCTTCGGCACGGTCCAGGTCCTCACCAACGGCGGCCCCGGCTCGCACACCCTGGTGCCCACCCTGCTCATCTACGACGAGGCCTTTACAAACAACCGCTACGGCAGCGCGGCGGCGATGTCGGTGCTCTTCGGCGGCGCCCTCGTGGTGCTCTCCTTCCTCCAGCTCACCATCGCGCGACGGCGGGCCGACAAATGACGACGAAAGCAGGTGACCGGGCAGACATGGCGACGTCGCTCGTAGGCACCGAGAAGAACGGTGGTGCCGAAGGACCGTCCGGCAACTCCCTCCGGGACCGCTCTCCCCGGCCGCGTCGACGCCGGATACGGGCCGACCGGGTGGGCCTCTACGGCCTGCTCGGCGTGGCGGCACTGACCGCGCTCTTCCCGCTTCTGTGGATGCTGTCCGGATCGCTCCAGACCCAGGACGAACTGCTGTCCGGGGACAGCCTCATACCGAGCGTGTTCCACTGGCAGAACTACGCCACCGCCTGGACCGAAGGTGACCTCGGTACGTATCTCTCCAACAGCGTGCTCTACACGCTGACCGCCGTGCTGGGCATCCTCGTCGTGTCCAGCACGGCGGGATACGTCCTGGCCCGGGTCGAGTTCTGGGGGAAGGGGTTCTTCACCTTCGTGATCCTCGCGGTCATGATCATCCCCGCGCCGGCGATGTTCCTCGCCCAGTACCGGCTCCTCCTCGACCTCCAACTGACCAACAGCCGAGTCGGCTACATCCTGATCCTGATCACCTCCGGGGTCCCGATGGCGACGCTGATCATGCGCAGCTTCTTCGTCGGCCAGCCCAAAGAACTCGAGGAGTCGGCGGCACTCGACGGCGCGTCACCGCTCAGGATCTTCGCGAGCATCATCCTCCCGCTGGCCCGGCCGGGTCTCGCCGCCGTCGCCGTGATCCAGGGACTCCACGCCTGGAACGAGTACCTCATGGCCCTGGTCCTCTTCGACGACAACAAACTCATGCCGGTCCAGCGCGGGCTGACGAGCTTCAACTCGGCGGAGACACCGCAACAGCAGGTCCTGCTCGCCGCGACCGTGATCTCGGTGGTGCCCGTGATCGTGTTCTACCTGCTCGCGCAGCGGAACATCGTGAACGGCCTCGGCGCCGGCGCCCTCAAGTAGCCCGGCCGCGCGCGGCAGTCGGCAGTTTCCGGCCCCGGGCGCCGAGGACATGGCTGCCGGGGCCTGGGCATTCGGTCCTGTGGATGGTTCAGCCTCTGCCAGGTGGGCCGGGCAGAGGGCTGGACGATGAAGCGTCTCGCGAAGCCGACCGCGAGCCGCCCCTGGCCCGGGAAGCGTGAGGGGCGCCGCACTTAGCTCGTGATCCTCCGAGTGCCGAGCTCGATGGTTGCTACTGCTCAGGACGCGGCTTGGCCTTCGTGGCGTGACGGGCGGCCTTGTAGGTCTCGGGCAGGAAGCGGTGTTCGATGGCGGTGCGCTTGGTGGCGGCGTCGCCGCCGACGACCTCGGCGCGTCCGTTCATCAGGGCGAGGAAGCCCTGGCGGGCGACTTCCTTGCGGCTGTTCTTCTTCATGCTGGGGCCGAAGGCGGTGTTGTTCATGCCGGCGCTGGCGTGGAAGTTGCTGTCGGTGGCTCCGGGCATGAGGCAGGTGACGGTGACGCCGTGTTCCTTGAGTTCCTCGCGCAGTCCGAGGGCGAACATGCGGGTGAACGCGCGGGAGGGCCCGTACACGGTCTCGTAGGGGGTGGGCAGGGTCGCCGACAGCGACGAGGTGATCAGGATGCGGCCGCGGCCGCCCGCGGCCATGTGCCGGGCGACGTGCTTGGCCAGGTGGACGACGGAGGCCACATTCAGCTGGATCAGGGAGAGTTCGTCGTCCAGGTCGGTGTCGAGGAAGGCGCCGCCGATGCTGCGGCCGGCGTTGAGAACCGCGGCGTCGAGCGGTCGGCCGGTCTCCTGCACCGCCCGCCACACCGCCTCCACGCCCTCGCTCTGGGAGAGGTCGGCGCGTACTGGTGTGACGTGGACGCCGTGCCGGGCGAGGTCGGCCGCTGCCTGGTCGGTGTGCTCGCTGCGGCCGGTGGCGATCAGGTCGAAGCCGTTGATGGCGAACAGCTTCGCGAGTTCGTAGCCGATGCCCGCGGAGGCCCCGGTGACCAGGGCGAGCCGGCGGTGGGAGGCGGTGCTGCTCATGAGAGGTGCTCCTTGTCCGTGTACTGGGGGTGGGGTTACCAGTCCTGGCGGGTGGGGTGGATGACGATGTCATTGACGGTGACGTCGGTGGGCTGGTCGAGGGCGTAGACGACGGCGTCGGCCACGCGCTCTGGGTGGATGGCACCCTCGTTGAGGTCCTGGGCGATCTGCTTGCCCTCGGTGTTGGAGACCTTGTCGGCCCAGCCGGTGTCGATGACACCGGGGCTGATCATGGAGACCTGGATGCCGTGGGTGATGCCGACTTCCTGGCGGAGGCTGTCGGTGATGCCGCGGATGAAGAACTTGGTGGCGCTGTAGACGCCGCTGGCGTCCCCGACGCGGATGCCGGCCACCGAGCTGAGGTTGAGGATGTGGCCGCACTGGCGGGCGATCATGCCGGGCAGGACGGCGCTGATGGCGTGCAGGTAGCCGCGGAGGTTGGTGTCGATCATCTTGTCCCAGTCGTCGACGGCACGGTCGGACCACTTGGAGAAGAGCATCAGGCCGGCGTTGTTGACCAGGTGGTCGACGGGGCCGTACTCACTGGCGGCGAACTCGATCAGGCCCTCGACGTCGTCGCGGCGTGTGACGTCGGTGATGCGGGCGGTCGCGGTACCGCCTGCGTCGCGGATCTCGGTGATCAGGGTGTTGAGCTTGTCGGCGTTGCGGGCGGCGAGGACGACGCGGGCGCCGCGCGCGGCCAGGGCGCGGGCCGTGGCCGCGCCGATGCCGGAGGACGCGCCGGTGATGACGCTGACCCGGCCCTGAAGGTGGTTGTCGTGGCTGTCGGCCATGGTGGCTCTCTCCTTCTGCGAACCTTCTGGGCAGCGGTGTTCAGTCGGTGCGTGCGCGGGTGTCGAAATCGAGGAACGCGCGCAGGAACCCCTCTGGGTTCTCCTCGGGCACCCAGTGGCCGGCGCCCTCCACGAGGTGGCTGGTGACGTGGTCGGCGATCTCCTCGCACATGGCCCGGTAATTGGCGGCCAGCGTTTGGGTGGCGCCGCCGGAGGCGAGCACGGGGACGGTGAGCTTGCCGTCGGAGGCGATGGCGTCACGGTGGATCCGGGCGTCGTGGTCGAGTTCCCGGTAGATCTCGCACAGGGCGCGCATCGCGCCGGGGGCCTGGAAGGCGCGGGCGTAGACGTCCACATCGGCGTCTGTGATGGCGTCGGGCTGGTAGGTCAGGTCGTCGAAGAACCGTGTGATGTACCAGCGTTCCCGGCCGTGGGTGAGGTGGACGGCGATGTCGGGGTGGGCGTGGAAGTCGAAGTGCCAGGCGCTCTTGGCGACCTTGCGCTGCTCGTAGTAGTCCGTGCCGGGCAGCGGGGCTTCCATGGTGGTGAGGCTGACGACGTCGTCGCGGTAGCGCAGGGCATATCCGAACGCCAGCATCGAGCCGAGGTCGTGGCCGACCACGGAGACGGGCCCCGGGATGCCGAGGTGGTCGTGAATGAGGGTGTGCAGGTCTGCAGCCATCGTCCACTTGTCGTAGCCGTCGCGGGGCTTGGTCGACGCGCCGGCGCCGCGGTAGTCGGGGGTGATGACGCGGTAGCCGGCCTGTGCCAGCGGGGTGAGGACCTTGCGCCAGGCGTGCCGGGTCTGCGGGGCGCCGTGGACGAGGACCACGGTCTTCGGCGCCGCGCCCTCGGGCAGAGGGGACGGTTCGGCGAGGGTGTAGCCGATGCGGACGCCGGCGTCCTGGTCGATCCAGGCGCGTCCGTGGCTGATCCGGACCTTGCCGTGGTCGATGTCGGTGGCTGCTGTGGGGTGCGCGTTCATCCTTGCGCGCCTTTCGTCGTACGGGTGCGGGCGGTGGTGGAGGGTCCGGCTGTGGGGTCACCGGCGGCTCGGGCCGACCGCTGCGGGTGGGTAGCTCGGCTCAGGCTGTTGAAGGTGTTGGGGGTCCGTCGCTCCGGCCGGGCCGGTGATCACCGTGCGGGGGCGGCGGCCTGCAGGCTCTCCCGGGTGAGGGTGATGTGCGTGCTCATTGGTTCGGCCTCCGTGCGGGGTACCGGGCAGGCAGCGCAGCTGCCCGGGCCCACCGGCCGGTGACAGGGTCAGGGGTACGGCGTTGTCACCGGCCGACGGATTCTGTCGCTGGGTCAGGCGGCGGAGGCGTCGAAGTCGGCAGACTTCGTCAGAGCCTCGTTCGCGCGGAACTCGGCGAGCATCGACTCCAACTGCTCGATGGCCATGCTGTACGCCGGAGCGCCCAGCAGTAGGCGCTGCGGGTGGGTGTCGGCGGAGAGGGCGGTGATGATCGCCCGGGCGGCGGCGTGGGGATCGCCGGGCTCCTTGCCGGTGTCCGCGCGGAACCCGGCACGCGCCGCGCCGACCGTGTCGGCGTAGTCGGCGATCTCCCGCTCGGGCAGCGTCTCGTTGGCGGACCGGCCGGCCCAGTCGGTGCGGAAGGGGCCGGGCTCCACGAGCAGCGTGGTGATGCCCAGCGGGGCGACCTCCTGGCGCAGGGCGTCGGTCAGGCCCTCGACGGCGAACTTGGTGGCGGCGTAGTAGCCGACGGCCGGGAAGGCGCGCAGTCCTCCGATGGAGGAGAAGTTCACGATCGTTCCCGAGCGGCGTGCGCGCATGCCCGGCAGGACGGCGCGGATGACGTCGGACAGGCCGAAGACGTTGATGTCGAAGATCCGGCGGATCTCGTCGTCGGTGCTCTCCTCCACGGCGGCGAAATAGCCGATGCCGGCGTTGTTGACCAGCACATCGATGCCACCGAAATGCTTCTCCGCAACCTCGACGGCCTCCCTGACCTGCGCGGCGTCGGTGACGTCGAGGGACAGGGCCAGCGCCTGGTCGTTGCCCTCGACGAGATCCTTGACCTGGGAGACATCACGGGCGGTGACGACCGCCTTGTGGCCTGCGGTGAGGACCTCCTGGGCCAGAGCGCGGCCGAAGCCGGTCGAGCAGCCGGTGATGAACCAGACCTTCTGCTGGACAGTCATGTTGGGGATCTCCCTCAGAACGGGCGCACCCCTCCCACGGCAATCACAACAGGTGACCGCGACAGGGGTGCTGTGTACGGGGTGAAGCGGCGCCCGCCCCGGCCTGTGCCACGCACACGGCAGGCGGGCCGCGGACCTTTTGAAGGTCACTGCGATGGCCGCCTCACCATTCATGCACGGCGAGAACACGGGGGCCAAGCCACCTGTGGGGGCCATTGCTGCCGGGGAAAGACCTTCCCCCTCACGCCGGTGGATCTCCGTCGCAAGCCGGGGAACACTGGTGCCCATGGCGAACAATGCCGAGGAGATCAAGAAGTTCCTGCGCACCCGGCGTGACGCGGTCCGCCCCGCCCAGGTCGGCCTGGCCAACTACCCGGGTCGGCGGGTACCTGGTCTGCGCCGTGAAGAGGTCGCGCAGCTCGCCGGGGTCAGCGTGGACTACTACACCCGCCTGGAACAGGGACGGCTCACCAGCGCCTCCGAAGGCGTCATCCTCTCCATCGCCGAGGCCCTGCGACTGACCCAGGCCGAGACCCAGTACCTGCGCGACCTGCTGCGCCCCCAGCCCCGCCGCAGCGTGGAACCGGCGCCAACCCAGCAGGTGCGGCCCGATCTGCTGCGCATGCTGAACGGGCTGCACGACCAGCCGGCCTTCGTCCTCGGTCGCCGCAACGAGGTCCTGGCCTCCAACGACCTCCTCGACGCCCTGTTCACCCCGTTCAACCACCGCCCGCCAGGCGAGCGCAACCTGCTGCGCTGGATGCTCCTCGACCCCGCCGCCCGCTCCCTGTACCTCGACTGGGCGCAGGTCACCTCCGAGGTCGTCGGCGTGCTGCGCGCCGAGGCCGGCCGCAACCCCCACGACCCGCAGATCGCCGAATTCGTCGCCGAACTGCGCTCCGCATCCCCCGAGTTCCGCACCTGGTGGGCCGAGCGGACCGTCGTCGAACGCACCTGGGGCACCAAACGCTTCAACCACCCCGTCGTCGGCCGCCTCGACATCACCTACGAAGCCCTCTCCCTGCCCGGCGACCCCGACCAGATCCTCTTCGTCTACGCCGGCAAAACCGACGACGACCTCGAAAAGCTGCGCATCCTCGCGAGCTGGTACGCCCAGTCCGCCCCCCACCCCACCGCTGCGGGCGATCAATCTGCCCAGCCGCAACGGCACGGGACGGGCGAACAAGATCCCCGCCACGCGTAGGCCCGCTGCAGTTTTGCGCCCGGGCTGGCATGGGCTTCCAGGGGTGTCGTCGGCCCGGATCGGCCATAAGAGGGCCGCCCATCAATTCAGCAAGGACACCGTCACCGGTTCGAACCCGATCACCGAACGGGCCCCGTCCAGCGCCCAGACCACCTGCACTCGGCCGTGCTCGACGACGAGTTCGGTGACCGCGTCCTCCAGCGAGACCGGCTCGGCGGTAAGGGTGGCCAGGCTGACGTGCACCGTGGTGCCCCCGGCCTGCCCGGTGAGCCGGGGCATCCGGGCCCAGCGGGCGTAGGCCGTGCCCTGGGGGGCGCGGAGCAACTCGAAGCCGTCGTCCCAGCCGTGCAGACCGTGCAGCGCCGAGACGACGGAACCGTCGGGGCCGGTGGCCCAACCCGTATGGATGACACGGGAGTCGGCCGGCGCGCCAACCACGCGGTGGACGCGCAGTTCGTACGGACCCCTGGCGATCGTGACACTCTCCACCCGCAGTCCCGGGACCATGGGCGAACCCGCGGTGAAGACCGGCCGGTGCCAGGAGGCGGCCCAGCCCCAGCCTTCGTCGGCGCCCGCCCCCAGCGGATGGATGCGACGCCGTACGCTGCCCCGTCCGCCGACCTCGATGGACAGATGGTTGTCGGCGGTGTTCCCGCTCGCGGTCGGTCCGGTGTGCGTCGAGTACGCCTGCCGACCGTAGAGCGGATCGTCGGCCGCGTTTTCGCCGTCGTGGGGGCGCACGTGATCACTGCCGTGGTTGTGCAGTCGTACGATCCCGTCGGCGCGCGTCGACTGGATCAGCAGCCCCGGTGCGGGCAGGGCCAACACACGGTCGGCCGTCTCGGCCGGTGCGGCCTCCTCGGGGTCGGTCCACAGCGGATGGTCCGGTGGAGCGAGGAGGGCGACGAACGCCTTCGAGGCCCAGTACGGCGAGGAGGGGCCGGAGTAGGTCTGCAAGGTCGCCTCGTGCGGGCCGTACCAGCCGGGGCTGAGCAGACCGTCCTCGGTGAGGGCGCCGCGGTCCAGGAAGTGGTGCAGGTTGCCGTTGATGAGGCGGCGGGAGGTGCCCGGGGTCAGCGGGGTGTGGCCGGTGACGGCGCCCAGCGCGACGGCCGCCGAGGCGGCGAAGCGGTACGTCAGTGAGCGGCCGAAGTACAGAGGCGCACCGTCCGCGGCGAACATCAGGCCGAAGCCTTCAAGGTGCTCGCGCAGCCGGGTGCCGTACGGCTCCGCGTCCGCCGCCGCGAGGTGGGCGTCGAGGACCGGATACAGGTGCAGGGCCCAGCCGTTGTAGTGGTCGAAGGCGCGTCCGTCGCCGTCGCTGTACCAGCCGTCGCCTACGTACCAGCCCTCCAGCAGTCCGCGCACGCGCTGGCGTACGGCGGCCGTCTCGGCGTCGCCGCGGCCCACCGACTCCAGGAACCCGGCGACGGTGTAGGGGAAGAGGTACCAGTTGTTCGGCGCGGGCGTGTGCCGCAGTGCGCCGCGCAGCCATTCCTCCGTGCGGTCCTGCACGCCGGCCTCGAGGTTCTTCCACAGCCACGGTGCGGTCAGCCGCAGGCCGAGCGCCACGGATGCCGACTCGACCATGGGCTGACCCGCGACCAGGTGGTCGAGGATCAGCGGCCAGGACTCGGTGTCGTCACGGCCGGGGGCGCCGGTGCCTGCGGCGAGACCGCTCGCGTAGCGCTCCAGCCAGCCATGTGGGTCGTTGCCACCGGCGCCCGCCACACGGAACGCTGCGGCGAGGAATGTGCGGGCGAAGCCCTCCAGACCGTCGGAGCGTACGCCCGCCGCGGAGGGGCGGCCGGGCAGGTCGAGCAGGGCGCCGCCCGGGGTGCTCCAGTGCCAGGCGGAGGCCAGCAGACCGTCGGCGACGGCCTCCCAGTGGGCCCGGGTCCAGCCGGTGTGAGGGCTCGACTCCCTGTCCTCCGGGGGGAGTTGGAAGGGGGCCCTCATGCCGAGTACGCCAGCCTCTCGCGTCGTACGGGATGCAGGAAGCCGGCGCCGGAGGACCAGCGGGCGATCTCGGCGACAGCGTGTTCGGCCAGGCGGCCCCATTCGTTGCCCTGTGAGCCGGCCAGGTGGGGAGTGATGAGAACGTTGTCGCAGTCCCACAACGGGTGCTCGGGCGGCAGGACTTCGGGGTCGGTGACGTCGAGGACGGCCCGGATGCGGCCGGCCCGCGCGGCGTCGGTGAGTGCGTCCTGGTCGATGACCGCGCCCCGGGCCGTGTTGATCAGTACGGCGCCCGGACGCATCGACTCGATCAGCGCGCGGCTGACCAGGCCGCGGGTGGCGGGCAGCAACGGCGTGTGCACGCTGACGGTGTCGCTGCGGGTGAACAACTCCGTCAACTCGACTCGTGTTGCGCCGAGTTCGGCCGCCTCGGCGTCGGTGACGAACGGGTCGTGGAGGAGGACCTCCATGTCGTGCTCACGCAGCAGTTCGATGACCCGGCGGCCGATGAGCGACGCGGACAGGATGCCGACGGTGCGGTGGTGGTTGCCGAGGGTGCGCGGAATCCGTACCAGGCGTTCGAGGGTTCGGGTGGCGCGGAGGACGTGGGCGCGTTCGAGGGCCTGTTTGCCGGTGAGCAGGATCATGGCGAGGGTGTACTCGGCGACCGGCAGGGCGTTGGGGACCGCGGCCGAGGACACCTCGATGCCGCGCTCCCAACAGGCCTCGGTGATGTGCCCGCGCACGCTGCCCGCGGCATGTACTACCGCGCGCAGACGGGGCGCGGCCGCGAGGACGTCCGCGTCCAGTGGTGGGCAGCGCCAACTGGTGACCAGCAGGTCGACCTCGGCGAGGACCTCACGGGCCCTGGGTGTGCGGAGGTCGTCCAGGACGGGGAGCGGGGCGAGGTCGCAGACGGTGTTGAGCCGGGCGAGGGCGTCGGGGGAGAACACGACGGTGGCCGCGTCCTGGGACATGGCCAGGGCTACCCTGGGGCGGCGTTCGGAGTCGGTCATCAGAGTGCGGGAACTCCTCAACGAGGCGGTGGAGACGGCTAGTTGACGGCCCACAAGGACCACAGGGGCGGTAACCGGAAGGCGGGAGCGGCGCGACGTTGTCGGTGAGTCGCTGCGCCCTGTTCGATTCTCGGAAATCCTGATGCCCTGGGTTCAAACAGTCAAGATGTCGATCAGAAGTAATTCAAACGTTCAAATGCTCACGAGATGGAGCGTGTAGACCCTCGCACGGTCAGCCTCGGCAGCAGCTCGACGCGCTGCACCGGCTGCGCGTCCGCCTCGCCCGCGTCCTCGATGCGGCGCAGCAGCAGCTGGGCGGCGAGCTGGCCGACCGCGCCCTTGGGAGGCGAGACGGCCGTCAGGGGCGGGGTGCCGAGGCCCGCGACCACGTCGTCGTAGGCGACGACCGAACAGTTCTCCGGCACCCGTACCCCGTTCTCGGCGAGCTGCTGCACCAGCATCAGGGCCTCCACGTCGCCGTGCAGGACGGCGCCCGTCGCCCCCACCTCGCGCAGCACCTCCGTCAGGTCCGCCACGTCGGCGGGCTCCCGGTCCGTGCCGGCACGGGAGGAACTCAGCGTCCAGGCCCACTTCTCCACCAGCGGATGTCCCTCGGCGATCTCCGACAGTGCGGAGCGCAGAGTGCGCGCGGTCGGGCTGTCGTCGCGGGTCGCGAACACCAGCCGCCGGTGACCGAGCCCTACGAGGTGCTCGACGGCGAGCTGGGCGCCGTACCAGTGGTCCGAGCAGACCGAGTCCAAGGCGTGCAGCGCACTGCCTCTGGGCGGTCGGCGCTCCATCAGGGCGGTCGGCACGTCCAGTGTGGCCAGCCAGCTGTAGTCGGCTTCTTCGGCGTCCGGGCTGCGCCACCGCGGCGCGAGCAGCACACCGCACGCGCCGTCCGCCAGCGCCCGTTCCACCTGGGGGCGTTCGGCGCCCGGACCTGGAGGAGCGATGTGCAGGGCGACGCGGACGCCTGCGGCGTCGAACACGGCGCGAGCCCTGTGCAAGGCCTCGTTCAGGTAGGAGTGCCGCTCCGGCACCACCACGGCAACGGTGTCACCGTCCTTGACGCCGCCCACCTGCGACTCACGCTGCGCCTCCTGCGCCGACAGCGGTGAACTCACCACCCCGTGCCCGCGCCGCAGCTTGCCCTCCAGGGCCAGTTCCTCGATGTCCCGGCGGATCGTCACCCCCGATACCTGCAGCTCGGCGGCGAGATCCCGGACGCGCGCGAGCCCGCGCTCCTGCACCGCGGCCAGAATCCGCTGACGCCTGACATCGACCGGCTCACGCATGTTGGTTCCCACCCTGGATGTTCATTTGAGCGATCAGGGTGGTCAGCATACGATCGTTCGAAGTGTGACGACAATGGACAGCGAAGATGACCCTGGGCTTAGCGTGGGTACAGGCCGCCGTCGAGCGTGATCACCTTGTTGGTCAGATAGCCGTTGGTGACCATCGAGGCGGCCATGGCGGCGACCTCGTCCGGCGTGCCGAGGCGTCCGACCGGGATGGGCGCGGGCAGTTTCCCGCCCTCGCCGGCGTCGGCGGGCAGGATCCGGGTGCCTCCGATGAGCGCGGGAGCGAGGGCGTTGACCGTGACACCGGCGGCGGCGACGCCGGCCGCCAGGGAATGGGTCAGCCCGTGCAGGGCCGCCTTGCTGGCAGCGTAGTGCGGGCCGATGATGCCGCCGTTGAGGGCCGCGATCGACGAGACGAACAGGACCCGGCCCCAGCCGCGCTCGACCATGCCGGGAAGGGCGGCCTGAGCCATGAGGAACGGCGCCCGCACATTGACGGCCATGGTGGCATCCCAGGTGTCGACGTCGATGTCGGCCCAGGCCAGCTGCTTTCCTATCCCCGCTCCCGCGATGAGCAGGTCGACGGGGCCGAGTGCGCGGGAGGTCCGGTCGACCAGCTCGACGGCGGCCGTCGCCTCGGACAGGTCCGCCTGGAGCGTGACCGCCCGGCCGGAGCCGTGGAGCGTGTTGATCCGGGTGGCGGTGTTCTCGGCATCCTCGCCGTGGCTGCTGTGGACGAGAGCGATGCGGGCTCCGGCGTCCGCGATACGCAGGGCCACGGCTGTTCCGATTCCGCCGGAGCCTCCGGTGATCAGCGCGGTGCGGCCGGCGAGCGGGGTGGGGGAGATGTCGTTCATCGAACGTCCTTTGATGGTGGGTAGGGAGGGGTTTCCGGTCGTGTGATGGTCAGCTGCCGTGGACCTGGGCCTGGAAGGCGGCGCGGTCGAAGTAGGCCCTGGCCTCGCGGATGCGGCCGGTGCCGTCGAGATCGAAGACGCTGATGCCCGACCAGTTGACCGGCCTGAGATCCCGGGTGATGGCGGCACCGTGCCAGGTGACGGCCACGCTGACTCCGGCGATGTGTGCCTCGGTCGGGGTCAGCCCGAGGAAGGGGCTGAAGCTCGTGAGGACGGAGGCGACGAGGTCATGGATGGCGGCGCGGGGCCCGTGAGGGGTGGCGTGCCGACCGGGTCGTGGAAAAGCGCGTCCTCGGCGAAGGCGTCGCTCCAGGCGTCGGCGTCACCGTTCTGGGAAGCCTGGAAGAACTGCAGAACGGCCGGGGTATGGCGGGGACGGACATGACGGGTCCTTCGTTCGAGAGGGATGCGGTGGTGGACGGGGAAGGATCGAGGGCGGTCACCGGGACCCAGGTCATTGAGGTCACCGGGAGCGGATCGTCGGCTCGGACTCGGTCGCGTCCTTCGCACCGGCCCCGGCGATACGGCGCCCGCCGCCCCCGACCACGTTCGTGACCACGGCCGACGCCACGGAGACTGCGATGAGAGCGCAGACCGCCCACCAGCCGAAGCGGGTGTAGGCACGGGTACCGAGCCACGACCCGGCGCTCGCGCCGAGGAACGAACAGGTCATGTAGGCCGTGTTGAGCCGGCTGTGAATCTCTGGGCGCAGCGCGAAGATGCGGGCCTGGTTGGCGACCTGTCCGCACTGCACCGCCACGTCGATCAGCAACAGCCCGGCGACGAGAGCGACGATCCCGGCGGCACCGCCGAGCGCGCCGGCCGTCAACACGCCCGCCGCGGCGAGCCCGGCCGCGACACACCAGAGGTTGACGCGGTCGGGGCCGTACCGGTCCACCCACTTCCCGGTGGAGGGAGCGAGGAACATGCTGCCCGCGCCGACCACGGCGAGCACGCCCACGGCCTGAGTGCCCATGCCGTAGCGCGGTCCGGTGACCAGCAGTGCGACCGCGGTCCAGGCGGCGCTGAACCCTCCGAAGACGGTGACCTGAAAGAGCACGGACCGGCGCAGCTCCTTCTGCGTGCGCAGCATGCGCAGGGTGTCGGCGAGTAGGCCCGGGTAGCCGTCGCGGACGGCCGGGACGGTCGGGGGCAGGAGAGCGCCGAGCACCACCGCGAGAAGCGCGGTGAGCAGGGCGGCGACCAGATACGGGGCCCGCCAGCCCAGTTGTTCGCCGAGAACACCGCCGAACGCGCGGGCCAGCAGGATGCCGCCGATCAGCCCGGCCTGGAGGGTGCCGATCACGCTGCCGCGCCGCTCGGGTGCGACGAGACCGGCCGCCATGGGAAGGAGGATCTGCGGCACCACGGTGGCCAGGCCGACCAGGGTGCCCGCAGCGAGCAGCAGACCGATTCCGGGGGCCAGCCCCGCGGTCAACAGCGCCACGCTGGTCACCGCGAGCAGCACGGTGATCAGTGGCCGACGGGGGAGGCGGTCCCCGAGCGGGACGAGCAGGAAGATCCCGACGGCGTAACCGAGCTGGGTCACCGTCGCGAGGGTGGTGGCCGTGCCGTCGGAGACGTCGAGACTCCGGGCGATGAGGGGTGTGACGGCTTGCGGGAAGTAGGCGTTGGCCACGGTGACACCGCAGGCCAGCGCCATGACGAGGGGGAGCCCGCGGCCGAGGGTAGGCGGCGCGGGGGCTGCCGGTGGCCTGGTCTGGGGCATGGCGGCCAAGTACTCCTTTCGACGGCGTTCAGTCCGTTGCAGATTCGAACGAACTAGATGGTTCGGTTGCCTGAAATCAGCGTTGCACGCCATCTCGCGAAGGGTCAAACGAACCAGTTCGTTACCCTGACCGCATGGCATATGACTCCGCGGCGACCAAAGAGCGCATCATCACGGCGGCGACCGCCGAGTTCGCGGCGCATGGGGTCGCGGGCGCCCGCGTCGACCGCATCGCCGCCGCGGCCAGAGCGAACAAGCGCGCCATCTACGACTATTTCGGCGACAAGAACAGGCTCTTCGCCGTCGTCCTGGAGCGTCGCCTCGCCGAACTGGCCAAAGCCGTCCCGCCCTCGGAGGATCTGGCCGGCTACGCGGAGCGGCTCTTCGAGTACCACCGAACCCACCCCGAGGCCCTTCGCCTGGTGATGTGGGAGGCTCTGGAGATCGGCGACGGTCCCGTCCCCGCCGAGGAGGAGCGCACCGCGCACTACGGCGACAAGGTGACCGCCGCGCAGGCCGGTGAACCGGACGCCGACGCCCGTACGCGCGTGTTCTTCACCCTCGCCCTGGCGAGCTGGAGCGTCGCCATGCCGCAGCTGCGGCGCATGGTGCTCGGCCCCGACTTCGGTATGGACCGGCTCGGGCAGGAGATCGCTCGTGCGGTGGCCGCGCTTCCCTCGCAGGGTTCGCGCGGCGGTGCCTGATGCCCAGGTGACCGGATGCCGGGTTATTCGCTCCCGGCCGGAGTGATGACCATGCGCATGAAGGGCTCCATCAGGCGCAGCGGATTGTGCGAGGGATCGAGAAGGGCCTGAATCCTCAGTCCGTCCATCATGGCGAGCACCATGACCGTCCTGTCGTCATCGGTCAACTCCGTACTGCTGTGGGCGCTGGGCGTAGAACTGTCCTGCAACCGCCTGCGCAACCGCTCGCCACGACGGACGAAGAACTCGTGCGCTGGGTGGGCGGGATTCGTCGCCGCGATGGAGAGAGCGAGCCAGTGGCGCAGGTAGTCGAGGTCCGCGAACTCATCGGCCAGGACCTGCCCGAGTACGGCGGCACCGGCGGTCCCCGCCGCGAGGATCCGGTCGGCCTGTTCCTCGTCGCGCTCCTCCCGCTGGGCGAGGGCGGTGAGGAGAAGTTCCTCCTTGCCGGAGAAGTGGCGCAGGAGTGCGGCGTGCGTGACGCCCGCACGGGCGGCGATGTCACGGAGTGAGGCCCGCTCGAACCCGTGCTCGGCGAAGCTCGCCAGCGCGGCGCGGACGATCTGGGCCCGCCGGGCCGGCGTGGTGGCGTACGGGCCCCGACGCCGAGCGGCGGCGTTGTCGCTCATGGTGCTTCCTCTGCCCTGACTGTGCATCCGACGACGACCGAAGGCCGGGTCTCTCCGCCTTGGCGGGGAGTTTAGCCGCGCCGCTGCGGGCTTCCGTCGGGCGCACGGCAAGGCAATCGACTTTCAGAGCATGGTTCTAGTACTGTGTTCTACAATTGGGATGGACCGTCATGGTCTGGCCGATTGCCAACATGTGCTTCGACGATGGGGATGTCCTGTGTCGGAACCGAGTCCAGCCAGCACCCCCAGATCCGCTTGGGTGACCCTGTGGGTCGTCCTCGTCGGCGGCTACTGCGCGATCCTCAACATCACCGTGATCAGCGTGGCGTTGCCGGACATCCAGACGGACCTGGGCGGGAGCATCGACGTCGACTGGGTCGCCACGGCGTTTCTCGTCGGCGTCGTCTTCGGGCTGCCGGCCACGGGTTGGCTGGCCGACCGCTTCGGTCGGAAGACCGTCTACTCGGCCTGCGTCGTCGTCTTCGGTATCGGCTCGCTGCTGTGCGCCTGGGCGCCCGACATGTCGCTCCTGGTCGGCGGCCGTTTCGTGCAGGGGACAGGTGGTGGCGCGCTGATTCCCGTCGGCATGACGATCGTCCTGGAGGCTTTCCCGCCGGAGAAACGGGGCACGGCGATGGGCCTGTGGGGCATCGGCACCGCCGGCGCACCGGCCGCGGGACCGGTCGTTGGCGGCTGGCTGGTCACGTCTGTCGGCTGGCGGTCGATCTTCGTGGTCTTCGTGGCGCTGGCCGCCGTGGCGCTGGTCTTCGCGCTCGCGCTGTTGCCGTCCTCCGGCTACCGGCAACGCCGCCGGTTCGACGCGCTCGGCTGGTGCATGGCCTCCGCGGTCGCGGTTCTCGCCGTGATCGCGGTCCGCCAGGCCCCTTCACTGGGCGGCACATCCCCGGTTCTCTGGGCCATGGCCGCAGCCGTGGTCGTGTTGTCCCTCTGGCTTGTCTTGCGGTCGCTCAAGGTCAGCGATCCGATCATCGATTTCCGGATGTTCGGGAACTGGACCTTCAATCTCACGGTCGCGCTGACCGCGTTCATCAACGTGGCGCAGTACGCGCGGGTGAACTTCCTGGCCGTGGAACTGCAGACGGTGCGCGGCTTCGACGCGCAGTACGTGGGACTGCTCCTCGCGCCGGCCGCCATCGGTGTCGCCCTCGCCGGCCCGCTCGGAGGGCGGCTGACCGACCGGGTGGGCGCCCGGACACCGGTGATCTGCGGGCTCGTCGCCATCGTGGTCAGCATGTGGATGTTGGCGACCCTGCGCACCGACACCCCCTCGTGGCAGATCGCGGTCGCCCTCGTGCTCCAGGGCTGCGGCATCGGACTCGCCAACATGCCGGTCACCGTCGCTTCGATGAACAGCCTTCCCCAGCGGTACGTCGCGCAGGGCAGCGCCATCACCAATCTTGCCGGACAGTTCTCGGCGGCGGCGGGCGCGGCGATGTTCGGTGCGTTGCTGGTGGCCCAGGTGGGCAACGCGACCGGCGAAGGCGTGCCGGCCGGCACGGCCCAGGAAGCCTTCAACAACCTTTTCCTAACGGCGTTCTGGGTCGCTGTCGGCGGGTTGCTGGTGGCGTTTCTCCTTCCTGGAAAGCGCAGGTACGCCGTACTCAGCCGACTCCGTGCCGACGAGGCTGCGGCCGAGACTCCTTCACGGAGCTGAGTCCGAGCAGGACGGCCCTGGGCGGGCGGCCTCTTCACCTGGCGACCGGCACGCAAGGGCACGACACAAAACGACACAACGCGGTGCCGGTCATATCGACCGGCACCGCGTCGTTGCGGTCTTCCCCAGATGCCGTCAGGGACGTTCGGCCGCCAGCACCAGTGAGGCTGCTGTGGAGAACATGCCGCCTACACCCTGGGCGAAGCTCAGCTCGACGTCCGGGACGGGCACGGCGGCGGTGCCGCGCACCTGACGTACCGCCTCCTGTATGGCGAACATGCCGTACATGCCGGTGTGCGTGTACGAGAGGCCGCCGCCGTTGGTGTTCATGGGCAGGACGCCACCCGGTTCGGTGTTGCCCTCCGCGACGAACGCCGCCGCCTCGCCGGGCTTGACGAAGCCCAGGTCCTGCAGCCCGTACAGGGGGACGTGGGCGAACGCGTCGTAGACCATCAGGTGGTCGATGTCGGCCGGACCGACGCCCGCCTCGCGGAACGCGTCGGCGCTGGAGTCGCGGAAGGCTCGTGACGAGGTGAAGTCCTCCATCTGCGACACCATCGAGTGCGTCGTGCTCTCGCCGGTGCCGAGGATGTACACCGGCCGTGACGGCAGGTCCGCCGCGCGCTCGGCGGAGGTCACGATGAGGGCGCCGCCGCCGTCGGTGACCACGCAGCACTCGGCCTGGTGGAAGGGGTACGCGATCGTCTTCGACGCGAGCACGTCCTCGACAGTGATGAGGTCGCGGCGGAACGCCCGTTCGTTGGGATGGGCCCACTTGCGCTGCGCGACCGCGACGCCGGCCAGTTGCTCGTGGGTGACGCCGAACTCCTTCATGAACCGCAGCGCGGGCACCGTGAACATCGTGACGAAGCCCGCGGTCCCGTACGGCATCTCGAACTGGCCCATCGCACTGCTGCGGGAGAAGTTCAGCCCAGCCTCTCCCACCCGGGAACGGCCGGACTCGCCGTGTGTAATGAGGACGGCCGAGGCCATTCCGGCGGTGATGGCGGCGGCCGCGTGGCGCACGTGCAGGAAGTAGGAGCATCCGCCGACGCTGGTGGAGTCGACCCAGCGGGTGCGGATCCCCAGCGTCTCGGCGACCTCGCCGGCCGCGAAGCCGGTGCTCGCGATCCCGTCGATGTCCGCCGGCGTCATACCGGCGTCGTGCAGGGCGTTGCGGGCCGCCTCGATGTTGAGGTTGAGGGCGGAGTGGTCGGGCAGGACGCCGAGACGGTCGGTCTCGGCGGCGCCCACGATCGCGATCGAACCGGGCTTCATTCGGTGACCTCCGCGGGGGTGAACACGGGCACGGTGATTCCGTCGCGTTGCTGGAACCTGACCTTGAGCGGCATGTCCAGGATCAGGTTCTCGGGGGTGTTGTCGATGCCGACGATGTTGGTCATCATCCGGGGGCCCTCGGCGAGTTCGACGACGGCGATCGCGTAGGGCGCGTCCTCCTCGAAACCCGGCGCCGGACGGTGGTTGATGTTGTACGAGTGCAGCGTGGCGTCACCGGACACGGTGACCCACTCCACTTCTCCGTCGAAGACGTAGGGGGAACAGGGCCGGGGGTGGAAGAAGTACTTGCCGGTGGTGACGCAGCGCTGGATACGCAGTTCGCCCTGTGCGGCGGCGTCCCAGAACGGCTGGGTCTCGGGAGTGGGTTTCGGCAGGAGTTTGGGCCTGGGCATGGTGTCCTCTGGATTGGTCAGCGGTAGAGAGGCGTGAACACGAGATTGAGCGGAAGTCCGGTCGCGACGACGCTGTCGCTCGCCAGCGTCTGGATCCGCTCGGCGGTGTAGCCGACTTCGGTGAGCAGTTCCTGGGTGTGCTCGCCCAAACCGGGTGCGTCGAAGCCTGGATGCTGGGGGGTGCGCGAGAACTTCGCGAACCGGCCGGGCTGGGTGTAGGCCGTCCCGGACGCGCTGACGGCCCGGTGCAGCAGACCGTGTTCGTGCAGGTAGGTATCGGCGCACACCTCGCTTGCCGTACGCACCTTCACTGCGGCGATCTGATGCGAGTCGCACCAGGCGATCGCGTCGTCGGTCGTTCGGCCGGCCAGGGACGAGGCGAGCGTGGCGGGGTCGATGTCGACCCTGCCGGGATCGGCCTGGACGCGCACGAACCCGTCACTGGTCGGATGGATGTGGTTCAGGGCGTCCGGCCCGGTGAAATCGTCACCGCCCGTGACGGGCGCCGGCCGGCCGGCGTAGTCGGTCAGCGCGTCCAGCTGCAGGAAGGCGGACGTCGCTGCCAGTGAGGTCGACAGCTGGCGCACGATGCCGAAGCGGGCCCGGTCGAGCAGGCCGAGCACCATGGTGAAGGCGCCCACCACGGCGGTCGTGTGGTCGTTCACCGGCTGCGACAGGACCACCGGCTCACCGTCGCCGCCCTGCGCGGTCATGATTCCGGCCGCCGCCTGCAGGACCGTGTCGTAGCCCGGTCGTGCGGCCAGGGGACCGCTCTCGCCGTAGGCGGTCACGCCGACACTGATCGCACGCGGGTTCAGCGAGGCCAGCCGGTCGAAGCCGTATCCCAGGCGCTCCATGACGCCGAGCCGGAAGTTGTTCACGACGACATCGCTGCGGCGCACGACCTCGTCGAACGCCTCCCGTCCGGCGTCTTTGGACAGGTCTATGGCGAGGCTACGGGTGCCGCGGTTGTAGACGAAGCCGACCATCCGCCAGGGATCGCCGGCCGGCGGTTCCACCTTGACGACGTCGGCGCCCAACTCGGCCAGCAGCGCGGCGGCATAGGGGCCCGCGACGAACGTGCCGAGCGAAGTGATGCGCACACCGTCGAGGGGACCGTTCCCCTGGGCCGCCACCGGCACAGTCGGATCGGTGCGGCGCTCCCGGACCGTCGCGACCGGCAGGCCCGGCATCCGCACACGGCCCAGTTCGGGATGATCGATCTCCCGGATCATGCCGTTGGCCGCCAACTGGGGCCCCGAGAACCACTCTTCCCTTCCCTGCACGATCGTGCAGGGGATGTCGGCTGCTTCGAGTGCGGCGATCCAGTCGGTTGCCGGTTTCGACGCGAAGTACTCGGTGAAGTGTTCGCGCACCCAGGCGTGGTTGGCGTTGCTCCACAGCGCGTCGAGCCGTCCACCGACTCGGTCGTCGTCCAGGAGATGGAGCGACCCCGTGGCCTCCAGGGCGGCCCGGGCGAACTTGGGGCCCAGGGCGCCCACGAACACCCATCGGCCGTCCGCGGCCCGATAGCGGGTGTAGAGCGGGTTGAGCCCGCCCGGTCCGATCGCGCGGGACGGATCCGGAGAGCCCTCGTCACGTGCGTAGAGGAAGCCGAGGAAGACGTTCGCCGCGTGGACCCCGTTCACCTCCACGGTCTGGCCGAGTCCGGACGTCTCACGTTCGAGGAGCGCGGCCGTCGCGCACGTCGCCGCCCACACCCCTTGGACGACGGTGATGTACGGGTACACGTGGTCGACAGGGCGACCGGAGAACGAGGCCTGGACGGCGGCGAATCCGAAGTAGGCGTGCAGCAGCTCCGCCGACTCCCCGCCCCCTTCCCACGGCACCCGGTCGGCTGTGTAAGGAGGCGTGACGACCACGATCAAACGGTCGTGGACACCTGCCGGTACCTGGTCGGGGTGGTCAACGAAGCAGACGTCCGCACCCGCGAACTCGTCGGCGGGGGGAGTGCCGTTCGCCGTCAGGTGTTTGACGGTCTTGGCATGGTCGGTGAACACGAATCGGGGTGCTCGCGTGGCACTCTCGCCGGCGGTCTCGAACCGGACGACGTCGGCGCCGAAGTCCGCCAGCAGTCCACTGGCGAGACGGCCCGCCAGACCGGCGGTGAGGTCGAGGATGCGGAGTTTTTCGAGCGGCTGCATAGGGCGCCCTCCGTAGGTGACCGTGAGTCGACAGACGAGCCGAGGCGGTCGGCGAACGTGGCGGCGTGCCACGTGGGCGGTGCCCGGCTTTTAGAACCGCGCTCTGATACTGACATGTGGAAGAGGGTCAGTCAACAGGAGCGTTATGCCTCTGACCTGCTACGCTTCCATTTCTAATAGAATGATGCTCTAGTGATTCGAGCTGGGGCAGTCGTGCAGGAAGGGGGTGTTCCGCGTGCAGGGAATGCGTGCGGGAGAACCGGTGAACGGCTATCGCATCGAGGCGGATGCCGAGCTGTGCATCGCTGCTCACCAGTGTTCGGCGGTGGCACCGGCACTGTTCGGTCACGACGAGGACGGTGTCGTCGTGGTCACGGACCGGGAACCGGCTGAAGAGTTGCGTGAGTCGGCCGAGTATGCGGCCCGAATCTGCCCGTCCCGGGCGATCCGGGTGCTGCGGGATTGAGAACCGCGGGGACTGGTGCGCGTCGGTCGGCGCACCCTCGGCCCTCCGGCGCGCGGTTCCGCGATAAGGGCGTCCGGCCTGGGCGGGAGTCGGGCCGGGCAGTGGCTGGCCGGAGACTCATTGACTAGAGTGACATTCTAGGATTCAATTCTTGAAAATCGAGATGGTGGCACGGCGGGAGCGCGGCGGGCGCACCGCCCGGACATCTGGAGGCGCGGCATGACGGAGACGGTCGTCGTCATCGGCGCCGGGCAGGCCGGCGTTCAGGCCGCGGTCTCGGCCCGGGAACGCGGATACGGCGGTCGGCTGGTCGTCGTCGGCGCCGAAACGCACCCGCCCTACCAGCGTCCGCCCCTGTCCAAGGAACGCCTCCGCGACGGCCTGGACGACATCGCCGGGCTGGTCGGCGAAGGCGACGAGATCGTGACCCGCGGCGATCCGGCTGTCGGCCCCTTCACCGCGTTCCACCTGCGCGGGGGGACCCTCGTCGCCGCCGAATCGATCGACGCGGCCTCCGACCACGTGGCCGCGCGCCGTCTGTTGGGTCCATCCGGGCTTCGTGGCGAACAGATCGACCGTGAGTTGCTGGCCGACCCCACCACCAACCTTCGTACCTATGCCGCGCACCGAGCCGAGGAGACCGTGCGATGACCGTGACCACCTTCTCCGATGTCAACGACATCGACCTCACCGACATCAGACTCTGGACCAGCGATCCGCATCCGGCACTGCATTACCTGCGTGAACACGACCCGGTGCACTGGCACGAGGCCGACCCGGCGAACCCCTTCGCCAACCACTCCTTCTGGGTGCTGACACGGCACAGCGACATCGTCCACGTCTCGCGCCACCCGGAGCTGTTCTCCTCGGCCCACGGCGTGACCGAGGCCACCCTCGAATCCCCCATCAGCGACTTCGACACGTTCGCGATGCTCGGCGCCGACGATCCGTACCACGGGTGGATGCGGGGACTCGTCAGCGCCGCGTTCACCGCCAAGCTGGTCCGCGACTCCGAGCCGTACATCCGGGAGAGCACCGTCGACGTGCTGGACGAGGTGGCCGGACGCCGCGACCCGTTCAACTTCGTTCACGGGGTCTCCGCGAAGGTGCCGATCCGCGTCATCGGCGACATACTCGGCGTCCCCCGCAGCGACCAGCACCTCCTGACGGAGTGGACCGACGGGGTCGCCGATCTCGACGACCTGGCCATCGACTTCGAGAGCGGCACCGCGCACTCGGCGAAGGCCGCCGCGGCCGTGACGGAGATGTTCGCCTACCTGGAGCGCATGCAGCAGCAGCGGGCCGAGTCACCCACCGAGGACCTGGTGTCCAAGCTGATGGGCGCCGAGATCGAAGGGGAACGGCTCAACTGGCAACAGCAGCGGGAGTCCTTCTTCATCCTCGCGACGGCGGGCAACGAGACGACCCGCAACACCACCACCGCCGGCGTCCGCGCACTGGCCGAACACCCCGACCAGCGACGCGAACTGATCGAGAATCCGCAGCTCATCAAGAGCGCCGTCGAAGAGATGCTCCGCTGGGGGACCGTCGTGTCCCACTTCCGCAGGACCGCCACCGAGGACACGGTGATCGGCGACAAGCGCATCTCCAAGGGCGACTGGGTCGTCATCTACTACAGCGCGGCCAACCGCGATCCGAGCGTCTTCCCCGACCCGGACCGGTTCGACATCCACCGCCGGCCGACCGAGCACCTGGCCTTCGGCGGTGGGGGCCCGCACTTCTGTCTCGGCGCTCCGCTGGCGCGTCTGCAGCTGCGGGTCATGTTCGAGGAACTGCTGCAGCGGTTCCCCGACTACCGCGTCGTCGGCGAGCCGGTGTTCAACGAGAGCAACTTCTTCCACGGCATCAAGTATCTGCCCGTCCAGCTCTACTCCGAGTGAGGGGAAACCATGTCCAGTAGTTTGGCAGGCCGGGTCGTCGTCGTGACCGGCTCCGGGCGCGGGCTCGGCCGGGAGCACGCGCTCCTGCTCGCCCGCGCGGGGGCCTCGGTGGTCGTCAACGACCTCGACGAGGACGGCAAGGGACCCGCGCACGACGTCGTGGACGAGATCCACGCGCTCGGCGGCAAGGCGGTCGCCGACTCGCACTCGGTGACCACCTGGGACTCGGCGGCCCAGATCATCGAGACCGCGACCTCCGCCTTCGGCCGGCTCGACGGGATCGTGTGCAACGCGGGGTTCCTGCGCGACCGCATGCTGGTCAACATGTCCGAGGCCGAGTGGGACGACATCGTCAAGGTCCACCAGTACGGCACCTTCTACATCCTGCGGCACGCCGCCGCGTACTGGCGCGGCCTGCAGAAGGCCGGTGAGAAGGTCGACGCCTCCGTGGTCACCACGACCGCCATCTCCGGCCTCCACAGCAACGTGGGACAGGTCAACTACGGAGCCGCCAAGGCGGCCATCGCGCTGATGACCGTCTCCATGTCACGCGAACTCGAACGGTACGGCGTCCGGGTCAACGCCATCTCGCCCGTGGCCATGACCCGCCTGACCATGGCCGGCCTCGGCGGCGGTGACCATGTCGCGGAGCTGGAGGACGCACTCGCGCCGGGCCATGTCTCCCCCCTCGTCGCCTGGCTGCTCAGCCCGGAATGCACCTCCAACGCGCAGGTGTACGGCGTGTTCGGGCGCGAGATCCACCGCTACACGGGCTGGACGCCGGCCGAGTCCGCCGTCGCCGACGAGGACTGGACCGTCGACTCGGTGGCGAAGGCGCTGCGCGGCTGGCCCGACCACTACGATCCGGGCTTCGTCCCCGGCATACCGCAGCAGACCGTGGGGGGCTGAACCGTGCCGATCAACGACGAACTCATCGGGCGGCGGCTGGGTGTCGTCGAGACGAGCTGGACCAGCCGGGACACCCGGCTGTACGCACTGGCCGTGGGCGCGGGCGGCGTAGACCCCGAGCAGGAGTTGCAGTTCACCACGGAGAACAGCGCCGGGATCAACCAGCGCGTACTGCCCACCTTCGGGGTGATCGACGGGGGCAGGGTCGGAGTCGGCGGCCTGCTGAGGGAACTCGAAGACGTGGACCTGTCGCGCATGCTGCACGGTGCTCAGGAGGTGGAGCAGCACCGGGAACTGCCGGCGTCGGCCGAGGCGGTCACGTCCGGGCGGGTCACCGCGGTGTGGGACAAGGGCAAGGCCGCGGTCATAGAGACCGAATCGGTCACCTCCGACGCGGTCTCCGGTGAGCGCTACGTCACCTGCCGCCAGAGCCTGTTCTTCCGAGGCTACGGCGGTTGGGGCGGCGAGCGGGGACCCGGTGCCGGAAGCCCGGTGCCCGAGGCCGAGCTGGACCGCTCCCTGAAGGCCACCACGCGCCTCGACCAGGCGCTGCTCTACCGGCTCACCGGTGATGCCAACCCGCTGCACTCGGACCCGGCCTACGCGCGCGGTGCGGGCTTCCCCAGGCCCATTCTGCACGGCATGTGCGTCTACGGCATGGTCGGACGGCTGCTGCTGAACGAGTTCGCCGACGGCGATCCGGCCGCCTTCCACAGCCTCAGGGGTCGGTTCTCGGCTCCGACGTACCCCGGTGACGACCTTGTCGTCTCGATATCAGGCCGAGGCCCCGAGCACCGGTTCGTCGTGGACAACCAACGAGGCGAGCGGATCCTGTCCGACGGCCGTTTCGTCACCGGCTGACCGCTCGGAATCCCAACAACAACACTGATCTCAGCTGAATGGAGGAGCCGCCATGGCTGGGTCCCTACCTTCCGTGGTCGACGCCGCGGTGATCCGGGGCGTCGACGAACCGTTCGCGCTGGAAGCGCTGAAGCTCGGCCCGCTCGGCCCGCGTGACGTCCTGGTGCGGATCGCAGGTGTCGGCATCTGCCACACCGATCTGGCCCTGCGCGGTCCGGCCGGACAGGAACTGCACCCCGTCGTACTCGGCCATGAGGGCTCCGGAACCGTCGCGGCCACAGGAGCGGAGGTCGACGGCGTCGCGGTCGGCGACTCCGTCGTCCTGAGCTACGACAGCTGCGGGCACTGTGCCAGGTGTCGCACGGGCCGGCCGTACTTCTGCGCGACCTGGTTCGACCTGAATTCCGGGAAGGCCGAATCCAGAACGCATGCCACGCTGACCGATGCCACGGGCGCGCCCGTCAACAACACCTGGTTCGGGCAGTCGAGCTTCGCGAACTACTCGGTCGCGACGGCCCACAACGTGGTGAAGGTCAGCCCCGACCTGCCATTGGAGATCCTGGGCCCGCTCGGTTGTGGCCTGCAGACCGGTGCCGGCGCCGTCGTCAACGTGCTGGGGCTCCGGCCCGGTCAGTCCCTCGTGGTCTTCGGGGTGGGCGCGGTCGGTCTCGCCGCGGTGATGGCCGCCCGGATCTCCGGCGCGGGCGCGATCGTGGCCGTCGATGTCGTGCCCGAGCGCCGCGAGCTGGCACTCACGCTCGGTGCCACGCACGCGGTCGACGGAGCATCACCCGAACTGTCCGTGCAGCTCCAGAGCATCACTGGAGGTGCTGATTTCGCCTTCGACACCACCGGCAGGTCGGCGGTGGTCGCCACGGCGATCGACGCGCTGGCACAGGGCGGCACATGTGCTCTGGCCGCCCCGGGGGAGGAACTGCGACTCCCCGCCCAGCAGATCGTCTTCGGGCGTCGGCTGACCGGAGTCCTCGAAGGCGATGCCGTCCCCGGTGTCTTCATCCCGCAGATGATCGAGTGGTGGCAGTCCGGACTGTTCCCGTTCGACAAGCTCGTCGAGCGCTTCCCCCTGCATGAGATCAACACCGCTGTTGACGCCGCCGCCTCCGGTCGGGTGGTCAAGCCGGTGCTCATTCCGTAGTCGCACACCCCCGCAGCCGGCCGTTCCGGCGGTATGTGACCGGCACCGGCGCCGTTCGTCCACAACCAACCTCGAAAGCGGGTGCGCCATGCGCCAATCGCTCATGACCATCGACGGCGAGGCCGTCGGCGGAGACGAATCGTTCGAGATCATCAACCCGGCCACAGGCGCGCCCGTGGGACGCGCACCGCAGTGTTCCCCCGCTCAGCTGGACGCGGCCATGAACGCCGCGCAACGGGCGTTCAGCACGTGGCGGCAGGACGCGGCCGAGCGGCGCGAGGTTCTGCACCGCGTGGCGAGCGTGGTCCGCAAGTCCGCCCAGGAGCTCGGCCCGTTGTTCACGGAGGAGCAGGGACGTCCGCTGGTCGCGTCGATCGGTGAGATCACGTACTCCGCCGACTGGCTGGACTACTACGCCGACCTGGAGATGCCCGACGAGGGCGTCGTGACCTACCCGGACCGCACGCTTGAGATCTCGCGGCGGCCCGTCGGTGTGGTCGGCGCGATGACGCCGTGGAACGCGCCGATCCTGCTCGCGATGTGGAAGATCGCTCCCGCCCTGGCAGCCGGCAACACCGTGGTCCTCAAGCCGTCACCCTTCACGCCCCTGACGACCCTCGCCCTGGGCCGGATCCTGGCAGACACCCTGCCGCCCGGCGTACTCAACGTGCTCAGCGGCCTGGAGCCGCTCGGCCGCGACCTCGTGGCACACCCGATCCCGCGCAAGATCAGCTTCACCGGCTCGGTGCCGATCGGCAAGACCGTCGCGGCGGCAGCCGCCCAGGACCTCAAGCTCATCACCCTCGAACTCGGCGGCAACGACGCGGCGATCCTGCTCGACGACGTCGACATCGACGACGTCGTGGAGCCGCTGTTCTTCTCCGCCTTCGCCAACACGGGACAGATCTGCGAAGCGACCAAGCGTGTCTACGTCCCCCGCGGCCTCTATGGCAAGGTGCTCGACGCCCTGGCCGAACGAGCTCGCTCCGCACGAGTCGGGAACGGTCTGGAACCCGGCGTCGAACTCGGACCGCTCACCACGCCGTTCCAGCGCGACCACATCGAGGAGCTCGTCGACGACGCCCGTGCCGCGGGTGCCACGATCGCCGCCGGCGGACGGCGGCTGCCGGGCGACGGGTACTTCTTCGAGCCGACCGTCGTCGGTGGCGTCGAGGACGGCACCCGGCTCGTCGACGAGGAGCAGTTCGGTCCGGCGCTGCCGGTCATCCCGTACACCGACCTGGACGAGGCGATCCACAGGGCGAACCGGTCGCCGTACGGGCTCGGCGGTTCCGTCTGGACCAAGGACCTGGACCGTGCACGAGCGGTGGCCAGCCAGCTGGACACCGGGCGGGTCCGTATCAACACGGCTGGTCAGATCCCACCCCCGGAAGCCCCTTTCGGCGGAGTGAAGTGGAGTGGGATCGGTGTGGAGAACGGTCCCTGGGGGCTGGCCGCGTACACCGAACTCCACGTCACCGAGATCGCGAACCCCTGAACCGGGGGAGCGACATGGGCACCCCGCGCGAGATGTGCGGGTGCCGGACGACGATCTCCGTGGAGCGAATCCCCGGAGCCGACTGCTGAAATGCTGAGGAGAACCAACCATGGGTAATTGGCTCAAGGACCGAGTGGCAGTTGTGACCGGGGGCGGTCGCGGTATCGGAGCCGCCATCGCCACGATGTACGCCGCCGAGGGTGCGGCGGTGCTGGTCAACGACCTCGGCGGGTCCGGCGCGGGCGAGGGCAACGACACCGCGCCCGCCGACCTGTTGGTCCGTGAGATCACCGAGTCCGGTGGTACCGCCATCGCCGACTACACCGACATCAGCGACCACGAGGCCACGGCGGCGATGGTCAACCGCGCGATAGAGGAGTTCGGTCGCCTCGACATCCTCGTGAACGTCGCGGGCATCCTCCGAGACAAAATGATCTTCAATCTGGAGGAGAAGGACTGGGACGCGGTCATCGCGGTGCACCTCAAGGGGCACTACAACACGATCAAGCCGGCCGCCCAGTACTGGCGCAAGCAGCGTGACGAGAACGCCCACAACCGGATCATCAACTTCACTTCCATCGCCGGCCTGCACGGGTCCGCCGGTCAGCCGAACTACGCGTCGGCCAAGATGGGCATCGTCGGTCTGACCTACTCCTGCGCGAACGCGCTGAGCCGCTACGGAGTGACCACTAACGCGATCTCTCCGGGCGCCGCGTCCCGGCTGGTCGCGACGGTCCCCACGGAGCGGCTCCACGACGACGCCGAGGACGTCATGCACGGCCCGGAGTACCTGGGCCCGATCGCGACCTACCTGGCGAGTGAGCGGTCCGCCTGGCTCAACGGCCGGGTCATCGGCGCCCGCGGAACCGAGGTGGAGCTGTACAACATCCCCGAACCGATCCGTTCGGTGGCCACACACGAACTCTGGGACATGGACACCCTCGCGAAGCAGGTCGAGACGCACTTCCGGGGCCCGGCCAAGGCGCCGTTGGTCGCACCGTGGTTCAACGACTAGCTAGTACTCCAGCAAGCGCAGCGGGCAGGGTGCCGTCACGTACGGCTTCTGCCCGCACACCCCTCGAAGGAGTGCCCACGACGGCGGTGGCGGCAGCATGGGCTACCGCGGGGCGTTGTCGGACTCGGCCAGGACCTTCCTCGGAGAGGCGCTTCAGCGCGTCTGTCATGACATACCCCGGGCAGCGGGATGCGCAGGCGGCGATGCGACGTACTCGGCAGTGAAGCCGAACTCGCGGAAGAGAACCTCGCCGTCGGCCGAAGCACCGAAGTGCTCCCTGGTCCTGCTCCTCGAACCACTCCACGGACGGCATGGACACCACCCGCGTCGGCACGCCCTGCGCCTGAAGTCGCTCACGCGCCTGAACGGCGATGTGCACCTCGGAGCCGGTGGCGATGAGGACCTTCAACCAGCTTCCAAGCCGCACGCCGCCGAGTTCCACTGCCGGCAGGGCAAGCGCGTGGCCTTCGTCTCCAGTGACTCCGGGTAGGCCGGCTGCCCGATCGCCGACCTCGCCCGCACGCTCGCCCTGTCGGCGGTGGAACTCGGCAGGATCAACGAAGGCGGACGCCTCATCGAGGTTCCAGGCGCACTGGTGCTGAGGAACTTCACCGAACAGCCGCTCACCTGGTTGGCCGTGTGCCGCTTTCCCCGGGCGGCGCGGCCAGCCCCCAGCCCCGACGGGCCGTCCCGCCTCAGCGTCTGCCCGTCACCGGCCATCGATGAGACCGCGCTTCGGCAACGCTCATGCGTGAGCAGCGAAACCCGCCGGAACAACCAGCCTCCACGGACGCCGGTCCCTCACAGCTCGGGCGGTCCGATCACTCTCCAGAAAGGCATGACCCGTGTTTGTCTTCGCCGCCGTGCTGAGCGTGCTGCTCGCCGTTGTCGGGCTGGCCGCCGGACTACCGAAAGCCCTGCTCAAGGGCAGTATCCCAGCCCAGTTGCAGTCTCCGGGAGGCCTCAGCGCCCCGCTGGTCCGGTTCATCGGGCTGGCCGAGCTGGCCGCAGCCGCAGGGCTCCTCGCCGGTCTCTTCTGGCAGCCCATCGGCGTTGCCGCCGCCCTGGGATTCGCAGTCGTGCTCGTCGGAGCCATCCGCTTTCACGCCACGTCCGGCGACTACGCCAACCCCGAGACCCGCGGTAAGGCGCTGGCACCCGCCATCCTCACCATCATCGCGATCGCTGCCGCCGTCACTCTCGCCCTTGCCTCCTGACCAGGGCCGGAATCCGCGGCGCCACAGCTCATCCTCCGCCCGGCAAACCGGTCAGGGTACTCGCGAGATCGCCTTTGCGCGCACCCTGACCGTTCATCCGTATCTGCGCCCCGGCTACCGCGACACCTGAGGAACATCCCATGGCCACTCTTCTGCACGTCGATTCGTAGCTGTTCCCCGGCGACGTCTCCTCCTCCCGCGCCACGACCGCCGCCTTCCGCCAGACCTGGCAGGGGCACCACCCCGAAGGCACGGTCGTCTACCGTGACCTCGCCACGAACCCCGTACCGCACCTCACCGCCGAGTCCGACACCGTCGGCCAGACCGATCCGGCCGCGCACACCCCCGCTCGGGCCGACGCCGTATTGATCGGTGCCCATCAAAGCGTGGCTCGACAACATCGTCCTCGTCGGCCCACTGCCGCCGTGGAAAACTCCAAGCTCAAGGACACCCCCGTCACCGTCGTCGCCAGCTGCTTGTCCCAGACGGCGCGGGCCTCACGGTCCCGTACGCCCAGGGCGCGGCGGAGAGGGCCGTCTTTGATGCGCCGTTCCCCCGGAGCGGTGGTCGGACGCGTGCGGGGCTCGGGGGCTGGTCTTGGGGCCGAGGCGCTACCCGAGGGGTCCGGCGTCGGGCGACTGACGCGCCTCAGCGGGGGAAGGCCCAGCTGCCGGGGGTGGGACGGGCAGGTTCGATCAGGGTGTGCCGGAGTCGCTCAAGGGACTCTCCTGTTCGTAACCGGAGATCGCCGCGACCTTGGCCGCGGAGGCGGAGCTGGTGTCGAAGCGGTAGTTGAGCCATTCGCGAGCAAGGCGGCGGGCGAGTTCCAGGCCCACGACACGCTGGCCGAAGCACAACACCTGTGCGTCGTTGGACAGTACGGCCCGCTCCACCGAGAAGCTGTCGTGCGCGGTCACGGCCCGGACACCCGGCACCTTGTTGGCGGATATCGCCATACCGAGCCCGGTGCCACAGACGAGGAGGGCCCGCTCTGCCTTCCCTGCCGCGACAAGCTTGGCCGCGGTTACCGCTACGTGCGGATACGCGGTGGTCTCGCCGGGGGTCACCCCCACGTCGATGACCTCGGCGATCCGGTCGTCGGCTTGCAGGTCGGCCTTGAGAGCCTCCTTGTACTCCAGGCCCGCGTCATCGCAGCCGACGACCAGTCGCAGGGGCTGCTGTGCGGTCATTCGACGTGCTCCTTCGTGCGTACGGAAAGGACTGAGCGGACACACAGGGCGTAGGACGTCGCCCCGGCATCGGGTGTGCCGATGCTGCGTGCCGCCAACGGGCGTGCCCGGCCCGTCTTCGGAACCAGGTCTGCGGTCGCCAGGGCAGCGGTTTGGGCCACGGCCGCTGCCTCGTCCCACGCGGTTCCCAGGTCCGCGCCACGGCCGATGGCGGTCTCCAGGGCATCAGCGAACGGCAGGGCCGCATCCAGCAGAGTCTTGTCACCCGGAGCGGCCTTGCCTATGGCGACGATGGTGTTCAGCCCTTGCCGAAGGGCGTCCGAGACATCCTCGGCGGTGATGGCGGACGCGGTGTCGCTCAGGAGTTCCCCGGCCGCACGCATTCCGGCACCCCACAGGGCACCGGACGTGCCACCCGCTTTCGCGGCCCAGGAGTCGCCCGCGCCGATCAGCACGGTGGACACGCCTGCCCCCCGCTCGGTAAGAGACGTGGCCGCCTCGACGGCGGCGGTCACGCCCTTGACCATGCCCCGTCCGTGGTCTCCGTCGCCGGCGACCGCGTCGATGCGGCCCAGTTCGTCGGCGGAATCGATCAGAGCGGTCCGCATGCTGCTCAGAGCCGCGACGACGGCGGCAGCGGCTTGCCGGGCCGCAGTCGTCGCCGGCGGGATCCGTGCCGCCTCGATGGACGAGCCACCCTGTACTGCTGGGGAGCGCCGTCGGTTCCCGCCTTCATCCTGGGCAAGGCGGGCGAGCCCCTTGCGGTAGGCGGGGGTGTCCGCCGGTGCGCGCCACAGTGACTCCAGTTGCTCGTCGAGGAACGTCACCGTGAGGGAGACACCGGCCATGTCGAGGCTGGTCACCAACTCGCCCACCTCTGGTTCGACGACGGTGAGGCCTCGCCCGGCGAGGAGCTGCGAGACCGTGGCCCACACGACGAAGAGTTCCTCGTACTTGGTGGTGCCGAGTCCGTTGAGGATCACCGCGATTCGCCCCGAGCAGTCGGCGGGTCGCTCGGCGAGAACACCGTCGACCAGCCGGTTGGCCAGTTCGGAGGCGGACGGCATGTCGGCCTCCGACACTCCGGGCTCACCGTGGATCCCCAGCCCGACGCCCATGCGCCCCTCGGGCACGGTGAACAGAGGCGTCCGAGCGCCTGGCAGGGTGCAGCCGGAGAAGGCCACCCCGAGGGTGCGGGTACGGTCGTTGGCGCGGCTCGCTGCTTCCTCGACCGCGTCGAGGTCGTAGCCGGCCTCGGCTGCGGCACCTGCCACGCGGAAGACCACGAAGTCCCCTGCGACCCCGCGGCGGCGCTCGGTTTCGGTGTCGGGTGCACTGGCGAGGTCGTCGGTGACGAACAGCACCCGAGCGTCCGTGCCCTCACCGGTCAGTCGTTGCGCGGCGCTGGTGAAGTTCAGGACGTCGCCCGCGTAGTTGCCGGAGAGGATCAGCACCCCTGCGTCACTCGTGGCGGCCTTCGCCACGGTGTAGGCCTCCTGGGCGGAGGGCGAGGTGAAGATGTTCCCGACGACGGCACCATCGGCGAAGCCGCGGCCGACGATGCCGCAGAAGGCGGGGTAGTGCCCGGAGCCGCCTCCGACGACGACGGCGACCTTGCCCCGTGGGGTCTCCTGAGCGCGGACCACGCCCCCGGGCACGCCGCTGACGTACTCGGAGTTGGCGTCGAGGAATCCGGCGAGCATGTCCTCTGTGAAGGCCGCCGGGTCGTTGAACAAATGGGTCATCGGTCGTTCTCCATGCTTGACGCGGAAGCATCCGCACCGGCTCGTCCCGTTCCCGGGCCAGGCCCGTCGGCGCGGTACGTGGTGATGACGCGGGAGTCGTCAGCGCGGCCGAGACCGGCAGTCGCGGCGGCATGGAACCTGTTTGCCGCTTCCGTGAGCAGCGGCGCGTCGAATCCGACCGCGTCGGCGGCATCGGCGACCAACGTCGAGTCCTTGACGAAGATGTCGATGGCGGAGCGGACCGGCGGATCCTCGGCGAGCATGCGAGGGCCGCGGTCGGACAGCATCCACGAGCCGGCCGCACCGCCCTTGACGATCTCGAGCACGGTGTCCGGGTCCAGACCGAGAGCCTCCGCGAAGGCCAGAGCCTCGGCGGCCGCGGCCAAGTGGACGCTGCACAGTAGTTGGTTGACGAGTTTGACCGCTTGCCCGTCGCCCACGGCAGGGCCGCACAGGACGAGCCGACCCATCGACGTCAGGAGCTTGGTGTGCCGGGCCAGCAGTTCCAGGTCGCCGCCGGCCAGCAGCGTCAGCGTGCCGGTCTCCGCTCGCGCCACCCCACCGGTGACGGGTATGTCCAGGACCCCGACCCCGTGATCGACGAGGGCCTCGGCGACCGCGCGGACACTGTCGACACCAACGGTGCTCATGATCACGCAGCATGTTCCCGCGGCGATCCCCTCGGCCACGCCCCCCTCTGCGAGGACCGCGTCGTGCAACTGCTGAGGCGTCGCCACCATCACCACGACGGCGTCGGCGTCCTTGGCCGCTTCTCCGGCGCCGGCTGCCGGGAGCATCCCCGCTGCCGCGGCCTCGTCCAGCCGCGCCGGGGACGCGTCGAAGGCGACGACGTCGAATCCGGCGGTGACCAGATGCTTCGCCATGGGCAGTCCGATGGCTCCGACCCCGACGAATCCCACGCGTGTCATCGGTCCTCCCGACCGTCGTGTCCGCTTTCGGAGGCCGCGAGGAACATGGCGGACAGGGCTGCCGCCACCTCGTCGTCCTTGCTGGTGTACGGGCTGTTGTGAGTCTCCAGCTCCAGAACATAAGCGCCTTGGTAACCGGCGGATTCAGAGGCGCCGAAGAACCGGGCGAAGTCGATGTCTCCGTGGCCGACAGCGCGCCGTATGTCACCTGGGACCGCGTCCCGCAACTGCACGTGCACGATCTGGTGGGCGCGCTGGGTGAACGCCTCCGCGGGGTCGGAACCACCCGCGGCGACATGCGAGGTGTCGAACACGAGCGGTAGCTGCGAACCCAGTTGGTCGGCCAGTTCGAGAGTGCGGGCCAGCCGGAGGTAGTGCGGTGCCTCGACAGCCACTCGCACTCCGTATCGCTGCCCGACGGCCGCCGCCAGGAGGGAGCCTTCGATCACCTGGGCAAGCCGATCCCTGACGTCACTGGCCGCAGCGTCGTTGTCGCCGGGATGCAGGGCAGCACCGCCAGGAAGGATGAGCAGAGGTGCACCGACGGTGGCGCAGAATTCAGTCAGTCTCTCCACGCGGTTCAGCACCACGGCGAAGTTCGTCTCGTCGAAGGACTCTGGATCCGCGTTCAGCGCGAGCGGCTTCAGACCGCCGGCCTCGACCGCGGCTGCGGCCTTCCGCAGCTGACCGGGCTCGCCGTCGGGAGAGATGTGCTCGCACAGTCCACGCAGCGCTACGAGGTCGACGGCTTCGGCGCCCAGCGCGGAGATCCGTTCCAACGCGGGGGCCAGCTCAAGGTGCCGGAAGCAGACGGTGGAGACACCGATACGCTCGGCGATGGTGCGCCCGTTGGGCGCGACGACAGACATGACAGGTCCTTCCGGACAGGTGTGCTAGGCGGGAGGTGAGAGAAAGTGGCGTGTTATGTCCGGGCGACCGTGAAGAAGGAGCGGAAGTGCCCGGCGAGTTGCTCTGGCTGCTCGTCGGGGACCCAGTGCCCGCACTCGTCGATCACTACCTCCGTGACGTCCTTGGCCATCGTTCGGCAGGAGACGGCCACTTCGGTCCCTCGTCCCCAACTGGTGCCGCCCCCGACGGCCAGGACCGGCATGTCCAGTGGCGGCAGCCCGGTGTTGTCCGCGACGTCCTGGGTGACGCTTCGGTAGTAGGCGAACCCGGCGCGGGTGGCGCCCGCGGAGGTGTACACGCGGAGGTACTCGGCGATGTGCGCGGGGTCGATGGCATCGGGCCGGTGTCCGTAGTTCCGCCAGAACCAGCCGAGGTAGTGGTGCTCGCGTCCTTCGACGAGCGCCTCGGGCAGGTCGAGGGTCTGCAGGAAGCGGTGGTGCCAACGGCGTCCGCCCTGGCCGATGTCGGGGGCGCCGTCGCCGGGGATGGCGACATCGACGATGGCCAGTCGGCTGACGGCGTCGCGGTGGTCGGCGGCCAGCCGGAAGGCGACCACTCCGCCCCAGTCGTGTCCCGCCAGATGGAACGTCTCGATACCGAGCCGGTCGTGGACGAGTTCCCACACGTCTGCCGCGACGGTCTTCTTGTCGTACCCGCCGGCCGGGCGGGAGGTGTCCCCAAGCCCGCGCAGGTCAGGCATGATCACCCGAAAGCGGTCGGTGAGGAACGGCAGGGTCCTCTGCCAGCACAACCAGGTCTGCGGGTAACCGTGGAGCAGCACCAGCGGCTCACCCTCGCCGGCGACCGCGTAGTGCATCTGCACCTCGGACAGGTGCGCATAGTGGTGTTCGACCTGTGTCATGGCCGGGCCCTCCTGCTGCCGTGCCGCCGACGACCTGGCTGCGTATCGGAAGTAACGACGGCGCTCATGCCGGCGCTCCGTCCGCCTCGGGCCGGGGCGGCCGGTCGGGGCGGCTTGTGGTGGCGCGCACTTCGTCCACGGTCAGCGGTGCGTGGTGGTAGTGGCCTTCGTGAGCCACCACCGGGGACCGGGGGGCCGAGAGTTCCGGGTAGCGCTCTTCGAGGTTGCTGCGCTGCTCCAGCGCTCTGCGCCAGCCGGTGACGACATCACGGTTGCCCCGGTGGGTGCCGAGCCAGGTCGTCGGCGCCTCGTGGCTGCTCGGCGGCAGGCTCGCGGTGCCCGTCAGACGGGCACCGGCGGCCGGCCGACGCCGGGTCTTGGTCCCGCATGCCGGGCACGCGGGGTGAGGTGAATTCCAACGGGGGACGAGTGCCTCGAAACGGTGCTCGTGGCTGCACTCGTAGTCATAGATCGGCATGGGGTGTCCTTCGGGCCGGGCGGCGGAATGGGCGCCGGTGCGGTCACGTGTAGTGGTCCGGGGCGGACCGCATGAGCTTCGACTGTTCGGCGTCGTGGCCGAAGATCACGGTCGCGTCGGTGCGTTCGGCGATTCCCCTGATCTTCTCGACCGATGCCAGCCACTTCTGGCTGTCGTACACGCTGCCCGGCGTGACGGTCGGCGGGCCGAAGTTGTCGCCCCGGAAGATGGCATCGGAGGTGAAGATCATGGTGCCGGTGTCCGGCAGATCCACCTGGAGCGACATGGTGCCCCAGGTGTGCCCGGGGGTCTGGAGCAGCTTGATTCCGGGCAGAATCTCGGTGTCCTCGCTGACGGTCTGGAAGGGCAGTTCCCCGTAGTCGCTGCGGATGAAGGGGCCGTCGCAGTAGCCCTCGAAGCCGAACGCGCCGTCGTACTCCGCCTGGCTGCACACGACCTTGGCGTCGGTGCCGTTGAACATCCAGCCGTTGCCCGCGTGGTCCCAGTGCAGGTGGGAGAAGACCAGGAAGTCGATGTCACCGGTCTCCACTCCGGCCTGTCGCAGACGGGAGTCGAACCACTCCTGCTCCTCGGCGACGACCGGCCAGTAGTCGGTCAGCCCGGTCGGCGCCCACTTGGTCTCCCAGTCACGCGGCAGCCCGGTGTCCCAGAGAAGGTTGCCGTCGGGGTGCTGGATCAGCACGGAATGAACGGGCACGTCCACCCAGGGCGCCGCCCTATGGGGTTCCTGACGGGTGCCGACCACGCGTGCCGGGTCGAACAGCAGCCAGCTCAGACTGGCCTCGAACTTGCCCACCGGCATGACGGTGAGCTTGATCTCGCCGCTGCTCATCTTCAGATGCCTCCCTCTGGTCAGATGTACCGGCTCAGGGTTTCTCCGCCGTCGACGCTCAGCAGGTGTCCGGTAACCATGCTGGATTCGTCGGAAGCGAGATAGACGGCGGCGTTCGCGACGTCGGCTGCTTCACCCCAGCGGCCGAGCGGCAGTCCTTGGGCCAGGGAGTTCTGGAATTCGGTGTCGTCGAATTCGTCACGCGTGAAGGAGGTCTTCACGAAGGTGGGGCAGATTCCGTTGACCCGGATACCCTTCGGGCCGTAGTCGGTTGCCAGGGACATGGTGAGCAGGCGGGTGGCGCCCTTGCTGGTGTTGTACAGCGCCTGGCGCGGATGACCGCGCAAGCCGGAAGTGGAGACGATGTTGATGAGATTTCCACCGTCCCCCTGGTCCAGGAACACCTTGATGGCTTCCACGGAGCCGAAGTACGTCCCCTTCACGTTGACATCGAGGATCTGGTTCAGATCGTCGTCGCTGTATTCGTGGGCAACCTTTCCGTAGCGGCGGACGGCCGCGTTGTTCACCCACTGGTCGAGCCTTCCGAACCGCTCTACGGCCGCGTGCGCCAGTGCCCGCACTTCGTCGTGCGCCGAGACGTCACAGGGGACGAACACGGCCTGACCACCGCGTTTGGCTATCAGGTCGGCCGTCGCGATGTCACCGTCCTCTTCGAAACCGCCTTCCCGCGGGGTCGCGCGCACATCGCTGACGACCACCTTGGCGCCTTCCTCGGCGAACCGTAGGGCGATGGCACGGCCGATGCCCGAACTGGAGCCGGTGATCACGGCCACCTTGTCCTGCAACCTGTTCATGACTGCTCCTTTTCTGGTCAGGCCTTCGCGTCGGTACGCGGAGTGCATATGGAGATGCGTACCGGAATCGCGATCAGGTGTCTGGTGACGCGGTCGTAGTCGGCGACATGCGGGGACTCGAGATGCCGCTCGAAATAGTCCCTGGATTCCCACTCCTCGTAGAAGAGGAAGTGATCAGGATTGTCCAGGTCCTGGAGTATGTCGTAGCTGATGTTCCCGGCTTCTTTCCGGGTGGGCTCCACCAGTTCGGCCAGATTCCGCCAGAGTTCTTCGGCCTGGCCCGGATGCGCCGTTACGTCGGCGACGATTCGAATCGGTTGACTGGGCATGTATTGCCCCTTTCACTTCTTGGCACTTCTCCGGTGTTCCCCTCTTACAGTCAAGAGGCCTTGGCCCGTCGGCGCGCGCTGAGAGAGTCGAAGGAAACCGCGATGAGAATGATGGAACCGATGACCACCTGGTGCCAGAACGTGTTGACGTTCAGCAGGTTCAATCCGTTACGCACCACTGCCATCAGCGCCGCGCCGATCGCTGTTCCGGCCAGAGACGCCTTGCCGCCGTTGAGGCTGGTGCCGCCGATCACGACAGCGGCGATGACATCCAGTTCGTAGTTGGTCGCCGCCTCCGGCATCGCGGCTTCGAGCCGGGAGGTCAACAAGAGCCCTGCCAGCGCGGCGGCGAAGCCTGTCATCACATACACCGACACCTGAATCCGCGAGATGCCGATCCCGACCAGTCGCGCGGCTTCCCGGTTGCTGCCGATGGACAGCACATACCGGCCGAACTTGGTGCGGTACAGCAGGTACCAGCAGACAGCGAAGACGAGGACCATCGCCAGCACCGGCACGGGAACCCCGGCAATGGCGCCCTGGCCGAACCACTGGAACTCCGAGAAGGCGAGCCCGGTCATGGGGACTCCCTGGCTGTACACCATGATCACCCCTCGGAGGATGATCATGGCTGCCAGGGTGCAGATGAACGGCGAGATGCCGAGTCGGTCGATGAGCAGGCCGTTGACGAGGCCTATCAGGCCGCCCAGCAGCAGGCCGGCGAGCACGGCGAGGTAGATGTTGACGCCCTGCAGTATCAAGTCGGCCATGAACAGACCGGTCAGGGCGGTTGTGGCGCCCACCGAGAGGTCGATGCCACCCATGCCGATCACGAACGTCGCCGCGAAGGCGATGACGGACACGAAGACCATCTGCCGCAGGACGTTGGTGATGTTGTCCACGGTGAGGAAGTCGTTCGCCGTCAGGCTCAGCGCCGCGACGATCAGCACGAAGACGGGAAGGATCCGCCCCCCGCTGCTCCCGAGCAGTGCGGATGTGAAGCCCACCGTTCGGGGCGGGCGGGCAGTCGCGGCCTGTGGTGCGGAGGAGGCTCCGGAAGCCGCGGGTGTCTGGGGGTACGTCTTGCTGTCACTCATCTGCGGCCTCTTCGGCACGTTGGACGGAATAGTGAGCGATAAGTTCCTGGGTGGCCTCGCCGGCGTCCAGGACCGCCGCGACGCGGCCTTCGTACATGACGAGAACGCGGTGGCAGATACCGAGCAGTTCGGGGCTCTCGGAGGAGACCACGACAAAGGACTTCCCGCGCCGCGCGTAGTCGGCGATGTGCCGGTAGACGTCGGCCTTGGCCGACACGTCGATGCCGCGCGTCGGCTCCTCGAGGATGAAGACCTCCGGATCGACCGCGAGCCAGCGGGCGAGCAGTACCTTCTGTTGGTTCCCGCCGCTGAGCAGGGTGATTTCCTGCTCCCCGGACGTGGCCTTGACGCCCAGCTCACTCGTGTAGCGGTTGGTCACCTGCCGTTCCTGCTCCCGGCGCAGGCGCAGCCGTGAGGTACGCCGCAGGCCCGCGATGGTCAGGTTCCAGCGGATGGAGTGCCCGGTGAACACTCCCTCCGTCTTGCGTTCGGCCGGCAGGAAGGCCAGGCCGCATGCCGTTGCGTCCTTGGGGCTGCGAATCGTGACCTGCCGCCCGGCGACAGCCACGGTCCCCTTCTCCGGTGGCCGGATTCCGTAGACAGACCTGACAAGCGCGTTCTTGCCTGATCCGTTCAGCCCGGCGATGCCGAGGATCTCGCCGCGCCTCACAGCGAAACTGACCTTCTCGAAGTTCCGTGCCAGGGTGAGGTCTTCCACCTGGAGAACGGCCTCCTCGGCCGGCGGTGGCAGCGTCGGATACTGCTGTTCGAGAGAGCCGCCGATCATCAGCGAGATGATGGTGGCGACGTCCACCTGATCCGTCGGAGCCGTCGACACGTGGTTTCCGTCGCGCAGCACGGTGATGCGGTCACAGAGGCCGACGACCTGGTCGAGCTGGTGCGACACGTAGATGACGGACTTGCCGGCGTCTTTGAGCCTGCGCACGGTGGCGAACAGTTGCTCGCGTTCTTCGGCCTCCAGCGCCTCGGTGGGCTCATCCATGATGATGATGTCCGCCCGGGAGTGCAGCGCCCGTGCGATCTCGATGAGCTGTTTCTCCGCCAGACTCAGCCTGCTGACCGGAACATCGACGTCGATGACGACCCCGAGATCCTCCCGGAGGAGGTCGAGCGTCCGGTCGCGCATGGCTCTGCGGTCAAGAGGGCTCAGGATCCACGGACGTCCGCCCCAGCACTTCTCGTGCCGGACAAAGATGTTCTCCACGGCCGTGAGGTCCGGGAAGAGCGACAACTCCTGGTAGATGATCGCGATGCCGAGCTCTTGCGCGTGCGCGGGTCCGCGGAGATCCACCGCCTTGCCCCGGATGCGGATTTCGCCGTCGTCCTTGCTGTACGCGCCGGAGAGGATCTTCATGATGGTCGACTTGCCGGCGCCGTTCTCCCCGACGAGGCCGAGGACTTCACCCGGGAAGATACTGAGATCGACATCGCGCAGAGCGTGCGTGGCACCGAAGCGCTTGGTGATGCCGTGCATGTCGAGAACGGGGCTCCGGCCGGACGGGTCTTGCTCCCCCGCGTGACTGCGTGCTGAGGTGGTCATCACTGATCACTTCTTCTTCGCCGGGGGCACGTAGATGTAGTCGTCGGGATTGAAGGTGCCGATGTTCGTCTTGTCGTAGACCGTGACCTTGCCGAACACCGTCCGAGGCACGCGCCGGCCGTCGGCCACGTACTTCTCGATGGTGCTGATGATGTTGCGGCCCTCTTGCTTGGCGCCGGTGTCAACGGTCGCGGCGAAGTCCCCCTTCTTGATCGCGGCGTTGGCCTCGCTCATGTTCTCGTAGCCGACGACCGCGACCTTTCCCTGCAGGTTGCGCGCCTTGAGCGCCTCCAAGCCCCCGAGCGCCATTTCGTCGTAGAGCGCGACCAGAACGTCGATGTCGGGATGGGCGGTGAGCATGTTCTCCGTCACGCTGAGACCCTGGGCCCGCGTCCAGCCGGCCGGTTGGGAGGCCACCACCTTGATGTTGGGGTACTTGGAGATCACCGAGTTGAAGCCGCGCATCCTTTCCGAGGTGTGCGGGCCCGGCAGCCCCTCGAGCATGGCGATTTTCACGGTGCCCTTGTTCTTGTAGTGGTCGACGATCCACTGCGCCTGGGCTCGGCCGCCTTCGCTCTGGTCGTAGCCGATGTTGCTGACGTAGTACGGGCTGCACACCACCGGCGAGTTGAAGGTGAAGATGGGAATGCCCTTCGCCGACGCCTTCTTGAACAGCGGTTCCAGGGCGTTCTCGTTGTAGAGCGCGACGGCGATGGCGTCGTAACCCTGCGAGATCCACGCCTCCACGCTGCGGACCTGGTCGTCGGTGGCCGACTGGCTGGAAGGAGCCTGAACGTCCAACTTGACCTTGGACTTGCCGCCTGCGGCGTCGATGCCCTCGTCTACGCCGGCCAGGACCCGCTTGTAGTACGTGTCCATCGCCGTCGGGCTGAAGCCGATCCGCAGCTGGCCCTTCTTCTTGGTGGGAGGAGCCTCCAGTCCCAAGGACTTGACGTTCCCCTCCTTGGTGGCGTCGCACTTGGCGGCGACACCCGGCTTCGTGTCGCCGGATGACGACGAGGCCTCATTGGAGGTCGCACAGCCGGCGGCGAAGAAGGAGAGAGCGGCCCCGAAGGCCGCGGCCCGCAGCCGTGTACGTCTGCTGGAGCGTTGGGTACGCGTCATGGCTTCGACTGCCTTTCGTATGCGGACACGCGAAGCGGACCTTCGGAGTGGGGCGGTGCACGGTGGCAAGGAGTGCGCCCCGTTGAGATGAAGGGAGCAGCAGTGACAGGAGGTTCGGTGGTCGCAGATATGACGTCTGCGTCACCAGCGCGTGTCGCGGCGGTCACCGTTGCAACGAAAGTAGGGACCGGTGTGGGCACTGTCAATGAATTGGTCCAACAAATTTTCAGGGAGCGTCCGTCCTGGACCCACGCCCGCATTGGCGACAAAGCGGTGCCGGCCTGGATCAGTCCGGCTCTCGCCGTGCTTGGGACACGCGGAAGAGCCCGCGCGCCGAGGGCGCGCGGGCATGACGCTTCAGAGAGGGGTGCCGGAGGTCCCGGCCGCTGTCAGTCCGAGGTCTTGCCGGTGATCTGCCGCCATACCTCGTAGTGGTGTTTCACGGCGAGCGTCGCGGCATCAGGGTCGTTCGCGGCGATCGCGTCCGCGATCTCCTCGTGGACCGCATCCGTCGCCCGGCGGCGCGGCGTGCCGCCGACCTTCAGGTCTTCGGCCTGCCAGGCGGAGCGGCGACGGTCGTGCAACAGCCCGCGCAGTGCCGCTGACAGGCCATCCGTGAGCAGGTCCAGCACCGGGTTGTCGGCGATCCGGTAGAGCAGGCGGTGAAATTCGTAGTCGGCGCTGTCGCCACGTTCGACGTCGTCGGCCGATGAGGCCGCGTACATCTCGTCGATCTGGGCGCGCAGCTTGCCCACGTCCTGGGTGGTCGCGCGTTCTGCGACACTTCGCACGACCGCGGTCTCCAGCATTTCCCTGGCGCGCTCCAGTTCGGGTGTGGAGATCTGGCCGAACCTCACGGCCAGGTTGAAGTACAACCTGGCGAAAGCCGGATCGGGCGCCTCAAGGTAGGTGCCGCTGCCCTGCCTGCGCCGCACCATGCCCATGGCCTCCAGGGTCGCGAGCCGCTCACGCAGGGTGCCGCGACTCACGCCCAGGCGGGCCCCGAGTTCACGCTCCGTAGGCAGTCGGCCGGAGTTCTCGTCTGCGGTGGCCTGGGTCAACAGGTTCACCAGAAGTTCGGTCTCCGCGTCCATGCCCAACCCCTCCTCGCCCTCGTGGGGCCCTGTCGCTGTACTTCCTGACCATGCCGGAAGCACAGCGCGCGCTGCCCCGACCGGAGCACGCTTCGTCCACTGATCCTCGCACGGCGAATATTTGTTGGACCAATGTATCGCCCGATCAGTCGGAGCAGGGTAGCTTTGACGACGATGAGGATTGGTCCAACGAATTTCAGAGATCCTCTAGCGGGTCTGGAGCCCGCCTGTTACCGCACCACGCGACCGAAGGAAGAACGCAGTCGCAGGCACTCCTTGGAGTCCCCTTGCTCTTTACACCATCGAAACGGTCGGCCTCGCGTAGCTGCGTCAAGCACCGGGGGCCCTGTGGCGAGCCGGATCGCCCGCGAGCGCGTTGGCCTTTCCGTCCTGCGGCGACGCTCGGAGAGGGAATCCCGCTGACGTTGACCGCCATCCTGTGCCTGGACGCCGGACGCCACCGCGAGGACACCAGCACCGCAGAAATGGTCGGCGACTGGCCATGAAACGTGAGCGCTTTCGCCGTGGATGGGCCAACCGCGAGGTCCTCGACCGTACCTTCGACCACAAGCGCTTCCGCCACCGGGTCGTCAGGTCCCTGACCATCGACCACCAGGCCGTCACCATGCCCGGTGACGAAGGCCAGACCCACTTTCTCCACTGCCTGCCAACGAGCGAGCTTCCAAGGGCACGTGCAAGTTGTCGAACAGTCGGAACGCCGACGGCCCTGCCAAGAACTGGGCTTCCGGGCACACGAGGACCACACCCCATAGGAGCACACCATGAACGGCGCCCCCTCCCGCCGACCGCTGGCACTGGTGACCGGCGCCTCCGCCGGCATCGGCTACGAACTCGCCCTGCTCTTTGCCCGCGACGGTTACGACCTCATCGCCACCGGTCGCAGCGACAACATCCACAAAGTAGCGGCCGACTTCGAACACCACGGTGCCCAGACCATCCCCGTTCAGGCCGATCTTGCCGACCACCAGGGAGTGGAGAACGTCTGGCAGGCTGTCGCGAAGACCGGCCGACCGCTGGAGGCGGCCGTCCTCAACGCCGGTCGCAGCATCGGAGGAGCCTTCCTCGACACCGACCTGGACGACGAGCTGGGCCTGATCGCGCTGAACGTCACGTCGGTTGTCCACCTCGCCAAGCATGTGGCCCGGCACATGGCCGAGCGTCGTAGCGGCCGTATCCTGATCACCTCTTCGATCTCCGCCACAACGCCCACGCCCTACGAGACCATCTACGGTCCCTCCCGGGCCTTCACCTTCATGTTCGCCGAATCGCTTCGTCACGAGCTCAAGGAACACAACGTCGGCGTCACCGCCCTGTTGCCCGGAGCCACCGACACCGACTTCCACTCCCGCGCCGGCATGGACAACACCGCGCTCGGCCCCGGAGCCAGGAAGAACAGCCGACGTGTGGTCGCACAGCAGGGATATGACGCACTCATGGCCGGTAAGGACCATGTCGTCGGAGGCGACCGTGCCACCAAGCGCACTGCGTTGATCAACCGCGTACTGCCCGAACCCGTCAAGGCCGCCCGCCAGGAACGCTTCACCAAACCCCGTACCTGACCACCGACTTCGCCTACCGGCGGAAACCGCCTGGCCCACAGACCTGGCATGCCAGGCGCCAGACCGTCGCGCCGCTGACCGGCCGTCGAACGCCGCCTCGTCATGCTGTGATGAGTTGCGCAGCCGGGAATTCAGGCTTGCGTGCCGGCGAGGCGTCGCCACCCGCTACGACAGGATCCCGGACAGCTACGTCGCCGGCCGTTTCCTGTGCGCCTCGGCGATCTGGATCAAGGACCTCGCTCGGACCACCGATGGATCATGACTCGATACGTGCCCTGGTGGCGACACCGACGGGACTACCGTGACTGACGTAGGGCCACCACCCGAGTGGGTGGTGGCCCTACGTCAGTCACGGAGTCCCGAGGTCGGCTCAGGGGATGTGCACGGGAAGTCGACGCATCGCGTTGAAGCGCTCATTGGGGGTGAAGAACTCGGGCTCTCCGACCTCCATGTCCGGCAGTTTGGTGAGGAACTGCCGGAACAGGGCGCGAAGCTGTGCCTTGGCGACCGCGTTGCCGAGGCAGTAGTGGATGCCGCCGCCGCCGAATCCCAGATGCGCGGTCCGGCCGCGGGTCAGGTCGAACTTCCAGGGATCGGGGAAAGCCGTCTCGTCGCGGTTGCCCGAGCAGTAGTACATGACGACCTTGTCGTGCTTCGTGAGGGACTTGCCCCCCAGCACGGTGTCCTCCAGGACCGTGCGTGTGAACAGGGTGACCGGGGTGGTGTGCCGTACGAACTCCTCGATGGCTCCCGCGATGCGGTTGTCGTAGTCGTCGGCGAGCCAGGCCTTCTGCTCGGGATGCGTCCACAGCTGGTGGGTGGCCCATGACGTCGTCTGCTTGGTCGTGTCGTTCCCCGCGGCGCTGAGCAGCAGCGTCACTCCGCCGATCTCCGTGTCGGTCAGGGTCCGGCCGTCGATCCTCGTCTGGCCGAGAGCTGTCGCCAGGTCGTCCGCGGGATGCTTACGGCGGTAGTTGACCACCTCCACGCCGAGGGGCAGGAGGACGTCGAACTGCTGTTGGACGAAAGCGGCGACGCTCACCCCTTCGGGTCGTACGGTCGGGTCGGGCGCGTTGGCGAAACGGTCCCCGGCTTCGACGAACTCCTTGACCAAGTGATCCGGGATACCGAACATGTCCGCGATGGTCAGCATCGGCAGCCGCGACGACACCTCGTCGACGAAGTTGATGTCGCCGGCCCCGACCACCCGGTCCACGATCTCCTCGGCCCGCTGATTGATCTTCTCGATGAGCCGGTTGACGGCCTTGGGGGTGAACGCGGAACTGATCATCTTCCGGTACTGGCCATGTTCCGGAGGGTCCGAAGTCAGCATGCCCGGCCCGGGCTGAAACGTGGGGCGTACGTCGACGCCGAGCGCCGAACTGAAGATCTCCGTGTGCTCGCTGACGTACCGGATGTCGTCCGCCTTCACGACGGCCCAGAAGCCGGCTTCCCGGTTCGGGAAGCCGTGCGCGTCCATGGGTGGGTGCCAGCTGACGGGAGCGTTCGCCCTCAGCCGGGCGAAGGACTCGTCCCGTACTCGCCACGGCTGCGTCCAGAAGGCATCGCTCGAGATGTCCACATCGGTGTCGAAGGGGTGTTCCGTCGTGAACAGCTCTTGCGGCTCATGATGCCGAACAGTCATCTCTCCTCCTTTGGAGTCGACTTCGACAAATTAGAAGCTGACTCTAATGTATGCGTCGGTAAGTGGGCGGTCAACCCGTGTTGTTCGCACATAATTACGAGGTCAAGCCATTGTAGCTAGAGTGCCCTTCTAGTATTGTCCTCGAACGTGAATGCAAAATTCAGCACGCAGGACGCAAGGGTGAGCGGCAACAGGGGCGCCTTCGTGGTCGTCGGCGCGTCGCTTGCGGGGCTCCGGGCCGTCGAGGCCGCCCGCGCCGAGGGTTACAAGGGGCGGATCGTCCTCATCGGCGCGGAGCCGCATCTGCCGTACGACCGTCCACCGCTGTCGAAGGACTACCTGCTGGCGGGTGCGGCGCCCGATTTCCTCTCGACGGAGACCGAGCTGCGCGAAGTCCTCGATGTCGACCTGAGGTTGTCGAGCACGGCGACAGCACTGAACGCCGACGATCGGACGATCACCGTCGACGGTGCCGAGATCCCGTACGGAAAGCTGCTCATCGCCACGGGCGCCACGCCGAGAAGACTTCCCCAACTCGCGCCCCTGCGCGGTGTGCACGAGCTGCGCACGCTGGACGACGCGGAGCGCGTGCGGAAGGAGATCTCCGCCGGTTGCCGTGTGGCCGTCATCGGAGCCGGCTTCATCGGCGCGGAGACCGCGTCCTCGGCGAAGCACCGGGGCGCGGATGTCGTCCTTCTCGAAGCGGCTGAGGCACCGCTGGTACGCGCCCTCGGCGAGACCGTCGGCAGCGCCGCCTCCGCGCTCCACGAGCGAAACGGTGTGCGGCTGGTCCTGTCCGCCCGGGTCGAGGGTTTCGTGGGACAGGACGCCGTGCGCGGTGTCCGGCTCGCCGACGGGGAGGTCGTACCTGCCGACGTGGTCGTCATCGGCGTCGGCGTGGCTCCGGCCACCAAGTGGCTGGAGGGCAGCGGTGTCGAGCTGCATCCTGGTGACGGCGGAATCCAGTGCGACCCGATGCTGCGCACGTCGGTGCCGGACGTCTACGCGGCCGGTGACGTGGTCCACTGGCCGAACGCCATCATGGACTCCACGATGCGGTTGGAGAACTGGACGAACGCGGCCGAGATGGGTCGTCATGCCGCACGCAACGCCCTGTGGCCGGAGACGGAAGTGCCGTACTCGACCGTGCCGTACTTCTGGAGCGACTGGTACGGGCAGCGGCTCCAGTTCGTCGGAACCGCCGACGCCGACCACGTCGAGTTCGTCTCCGGCGATCCGAAAGCCGACAGATGGGTCGCCCTGTACCGGCAGGGGGGCCGACTCGTCGGCGCGGCGGCTCTCAACGAGCGCCGCAAGATCATGAAGTACCGGCGGATGATCGCTGAGAGGCTGCCGTGGGAGGAAGCCCTCACGCGGTTTCCGCCGGATTCCCCGGGACGGATCGCAGGCGGGTCCACCCCATGACGGCGTCCGCTCTGATCTGGGCGGTGAAGGAGTCCTTCACCGCCTACGTCCGTTCCTTCGGCGCGATCGAGCTCACACGGCCTGCGGAGGAGACCGCCGACGGCTTCCGCTTCCCCCTCGCGACAGTGGAGGGGGACGTACTGAAGTTCGTCGGTGCGGCGATTTTTCGTGCGCACGCCGGGCTGCTCGATGTCGTCGTGGCCGATCCCTGGTTGCACACGTCCGGCACCGGTTGGTTCATCTCGGTCGCGGACGTCTCGCAGCCGACAGGCCCGCGTACCCGAATCGCTTCTCTGCCCGGCCCACCGGCCGCCGTTCTCGGAGCGCACGACGCTGTTCTGACGCGCGACGGCACCCCGTTGTTCGACCACCAGTACCGCACGGGCGAAACGTTGGCGCCCGTGCGGGTCGAATGACACGGTGGCCGCCTTCAGCTCTCGACCGGGACGGCGGGGGTGATGGCGAAGTTGCTCCGGAAGACGTTCTCCGGGTCATAGGCGGCTTTGGCCCGCCGCAGCCGTTGCAGGGTGGCCGCCGGGAAGGCCTTGGTCAGCGCCGCCGCGTGGTCATGTGTCTCGAAGCTCAGATACAGGCCGGACGTCGGAAGTTTCCGCCACTCGCGGTCGGCCCGCTCCTCATGGCGGCGCCGGATGACGGCGGTGAGGGAGAAGTTCTGGGTGCGATGGGCGTACGCCGTGGCGTCGGCCGGCACGTCGTTGACCGCTCCGCCGACCGAGCGGATCTGGACGTAACCGGTGTCCCCCCGCTCCAGCAGGCCCGCCAGGACAGCCGCGGTTGTGGCGTCGATGTGGTCCACCAGTCCGCTCCGGCTGCGGAAGAGGGACTGGCCCCCGTCGTGCGGGGCGTTCATCGGAGCCACGACCGCCGAGTACGGCAGGAGCCGTGCGGTCTGCTGGAGGACCGGGGCGATGGGCAGAAAGCGTTCCAGTATCTGAGCCGCCCGCTCGGTGTCGTCGCCGGCCCAGACGGCGTACGTCTGCGCGACCCGCCGTCCGCCCTGCTGCACCACCTGGAGGAACGGGGTCAGCTCACGCGGGGACGCCTCCACCAACTCGCCCCAGCTCCCGAGGAAGTCGGCGGCGTCGGTGGCGTCGTGCAGGATCTGGGCGAAGATGACGTCGCCGAGTTCGGTGGCCTCGATGTCGAACGAGGTGACGATGCCCATGTTGGCGCCGGCACCGCGCAGGGCCCAGAAGAGGTCGGGGTGGTGCTCGGAGTCCGCGCGCACGACGGCGCCGTCCGCGAGTACCACCTCCGCGCCCCTGACATGGTCGATCGTCAGGCCGTACGAACGGCCGAGCAGGCCCTGTCCGCCGGTGGTCGCGAGCCCGCCCACGCCCACGTCGCCGCTGTCACCGGAGCCGATCGCGAGGCCGTGCGGGGCGAGTGCGGCCGCGACGTCACCCCATCGGGCGCCGGGACCGATCCGCACCAGGCGCCGCTCGCGGTCGAGGATCTCGACGCTGTTCAGGGCGCCGAGGTCGATGACGGTGCCGCCGTCGTTGGTGGAACGGCTGCTGATGCCGTGGCCGCCACTGCGTACCGCCATCGGCAGGCCCTGCGCGCGGGCGTAGCGCAGGGCGTCCGAGACCTCGTGGACCGTGGTGGGGCGCAGCACGAGTCCGGGGGAGCCGGGCCAGAGGTAGGTGGAGCGCACCTTGGGATAGTCGCGGTCACCGGGTTCGACGGCCCGCTCGGCGAGGTTTGTGGGAACGCCGTCGTAGTCGATGCCGTCGCGTCGGTTGGCCAGGACGGAGGCCGGACGGACGCGGCCGGTGCGGGTGCCCGCGGATTCTCGCTCGGCGGCGACCTGTTCCCGCAGGGCCGGCGCCACCTCCTGGGCGAAGGTCTCCAGTGACACCGGGTCATCGGAACCGAAGACGAACGTGCTGAAGCCGCCCTCCAGCACGAGCGGCAGAAGCTGCTCCACCCACTGCTCGGGAGGTCCCTGGAACTGCTGGGCAGACGTGCCGAAGGTGCCCGAGACGTTGAGCAGCCGGCGGATCTCGCGTGGGTCGCGGCCGTGTCGCTCGGCGGCCTCGTCGATGATCGCGTTGGCCTCGGGAATGGTCGGTGAGGACACGTACCCGAGGCTGGGCAGCCAGCCGTCGGCCTTCTCCCCGACGAGGCGCAGCATGCGGGGCTTGTAGGCGCCCAGCCAGATCGGCACGTCGTGCGCCGGTGCGGGACCCCGCTTGGCGCCCTTGACCTGGTAGTACGTGCCGTCGACACGCAGTGCTCCGCCCTCGTCGGCCGCCCAGACTCCGCGCATGACGTCGATCGCCTCACTCAGCGCCTGGACACTCTCGCCCGGCGACAGCCGGCGCCCGCCCATCGCCTCGATGGCGTCCCAGAAGGCGCCCGCACCCAGGCCGAGGTCGACCCGGCCACCCGACAGTAGGTCGAGACTGGCCACGGAGCGGGCCAGGACCGCGGGGGGCCGCAGCGGCAGGTTGGTGACATTGCCCGACAGGTGGATGCGATCGGTGCGGGCGGCGACCCAGCTCATCAGCGTCCAGGCGTCGAGGAAGGTCGGCTGGTACGGGTGGTCCTGGAAGGTCACCAGGTCCAGGCCTACCCGCTCCGACAGGACTGCCAGGTCCACCACGGCCTGCGGGTCCTTGTTCTGGGGGGTGAGAAACGACCCGAAGCGCAGGTCGTGGCCGTAGTCGGTCATCGCGTGACTCCCGTCTCAAGTGCGCCGTACTGACGGCTCCAGCCCTCGCGGGGGCCCGTCTTTCATGGACGCTAGCAGATCATTGAACATCACCAACGATCTGCTCATTCCCATCATTGTCCTTGATTGATAGAATCGTGAAGTGATCATCGACCGCATCAGCTTCGCTCTGGCTCACTCCGGCAAGGTCGTCGAGACGGCGATCCGGCAGGTCCTCGCCGAGCAGGGCCTCAAGCTCAGTCACGCGCATGTGCTGGGCCTGCTGGCCGATCGCGAGCGGTTGAGCCAGCAGGCGTTGATCGAGGAACTGCGGGTCGATCCCAGCGTGTTGGTCACGCTGCTCAACGTCCTTGAGGGTGACGGGCTGGTCGCCCGTCGCCGCGATCCCTCCGACCGGCGCCGACATGTCGTAGAGATCTCCGATCGTGGGACGGCCCTGGTCGCCCAGGTCGACAGTGCCGTACAGGCTGCCGAGGCGGAGCTGTTCGGCGGCCTCGACGAACAGGAACTGTCCACCCTGCGCCGACTGCTCGACCGTGTGAAGGGTGCGAAGACCGACGCCTGCGCGGACTGAAGCGGCTGACGCCACCAGTTCGACACGTGCCGATCACGCATGCCTGCAACCGGCTCGCATGCCTCGTCAGCCGCTGTTCGCCGCCCTCTCCCGTCACCTCGGTGATGCCGGAACGGAGGTTCACTTTAGAGCGACCTTCTAGTACGCTCCTCTGGTATGACAGCTGACATCAGTGCAAGGATCGTTGTCGATCGCGACCGATGTACCGGTATCGGGATCTGTGAGTCGATCGCCGACGACTACTTCGAAGTCGGAGACGACGGGACGCTGGAACTGGCGCGTGATCAGGTGCCGCACGGCGATCTCGAGCGGTTGCGTGAGGCGGTGCTTGGATGCCCGGCCCGTGCGTTGACGCTGACAGAGCAGCCGTGAGTCCTGCGACGGATCGCACTTCTCAAGGGAGAGAAGCAGATGGCCGTAAGCGACGAAGTCACCCGGGGAATGCTGGGCGACGTGCGCGTTCTCGACCTGGCGGAAGGGGGAGCCGGTTCACTGGCAGCGGCGATCCTCGGTGACTACGGCGCCGAAGTCCTCAAGGTCGTGGCGCGGGACCCCCGCCGGGAGCCAACCGATTCGCTGCCCGACTGGCTGGTTCGGAACCGATCGAAAACCCTTGTCCACGCGGACGCCTCTGCTGCGGCCGACCGCGCCGAGATCGGGCGGCTCGCGGATTCCGCCGACGTGGTTGTCGTAGACACGCTGGACAGACTGACGGCATTCGGTGTCCATGCCGACAGCCTGGGCACGCGGCGGCTTGTCGTCCTCACGCCTCCCTACTTGCCCGACGGAGCACCATGGTCCGGGGAGGGCGAATCGGCGGAGCTGCTCAGCGCGATATTCGGACTGTCGGCCTACCAGGCGTCGTATCCGGGCAGTCCGGTCGACGCCGTCTATCCCTACCTCGTGCAGGCGCACGGCGTATGGACGGCGACGTGCGTCGTGGCCGCCCTGGTGGAGTACCGGTACACCGGCCTCGGGCAGCTGCTGACCGTGAGCGGGTTCAACGCGGCGGCCGTCTTCGGTGACCCCGTCATCACGCGGCCCGAGGACGAACCCGACCCCGACCGGGGTATCGGCCCCGAGGGCCTCAACCCGATGTACACGAGGTATCAGGCGGCCGACGGTGAATGGGTCTTCGTCGGCGGACTCGGCCCGAAGTTCGCCAACCTGGTGATCGACATCGTCGGTCTGCGTGAGCTCCTCGACGATCCGCGCATCGGGGGGAGGATCGAGCGCCTGTGGCACATCGACAACAGCCGGTGGGTGATGAAGGCGTTCCAGGAGCGGTTCCTGAACCGCCCGGCCGCGGCGTGGGTCGAACTGCTCGAACGCGGTGACGTTCCCTGCGTCCAGCTTGCCCGCCGCGAGGAATGGTTCCGGTCGGAGCAGATGAAGGTCATGGACCAGCGGATCAGCCTCTTCGATCCTGTGCTGGGCGGGATCCACATGACGGGTGCCGTCGTGGACTCGGTGACGGTGCCCGCTGCCGTCTCGGCCACGTCCGGCGCGATCACCGTCGCCGCCGCGCAGTGGCATGTCACCCCAGGCACTCCCGCCACGGCCCGGCCCGCGGCCGACGGCGGTCAGGGTCCGCTGGCCGGCTACCGAGCCGCTGTCTCCGGCTCCTACGTCGCCGGGCCCTACGTCGGCCGTCTGCTGGCCGAGCTGGGTGTCGACGTCATCAAGGTCGAACCGCTGGTCGGTGATCCGTGGCGCATGCAGGGCTTCAGCCTCAACCGCGGTTACCGGTCGATCGCGATCGACCTGTCCGGCCAGGACGGAAAGCAGGCGCTGGGCCGGGTGCTCACCTCCTGCGACGTGGTCGTCGACAACTTCCGACTCGGTGTCACAAAGCGACTCGGCATGAGCCATGAGGACCTCGCCGAGGACAGGAAGGACATCGTCACGGTTTCGGTGACGGCCTACGGCGAGCGGGGACCGTTGGCCCACAAGCCCGGCTACGACGTCGTCGTCCAGGCGGCGGCCGGGATGATGCTCGCGCAGGGCGGCGACGACGAGCCCGTCCCGTACTCGGTCCCTCCCAACGACATGACGACCGGAGTGTGCGGGACTCTCGCCTCGGTGCTCGGTATCTACCACCGGGCGATGACCGGGGAGGGACAGCACCTGTCGACCTCGCTCGCGACGACGTCCGTGTTCCTTCAGTCGGCGGATCTCGTCGAGTACGCGGACCGCCCGGCGGGCCGGTGGGGCGGGCGGGACTACGCCGGGCCGGGGCCCACGGACCGCTTCTATCCCGTGAGGGACGGCTATGTGCGCCTTCAGACAGCGGTCATGGAGCCCGAGAAGTGGCGCGCGGCCGGAATCGACCTGGACGACACGGCACTGCGATCGGACCCGGTGACGGAGATATCCCGGGTGCTCGCGTCATGTACCCGCGAGAGCGCGCTCGCGAAGCTCACCGCCGCCGGCGTTCCGGCCGTGCCGGCGCGGCGCGCGTCGGAAGTGGCGACGGACGCCGGGCTGCATGCCCGGAACCTCCTCGGCATGTTCACCGCCACGGACGGGCGCCGCTTCGTCACCAACGACCGGCTCGCGGGGTTCTCCCGCACAGCCGTGGACACGTATTTCATGGCGCCCGGTCTCGGCGAACACTCCGTCGAACTACTGGCAGAGAGCGGCGCGACCGCCGAGGAGACGGAGTCGCTCATCCGGTCCGGCGTCGTCATCGACGGTTCCCCGATCGACATCACCTACCTGCCGCCCTACCGATGAGACGGCCGTCGAGGCTCTCTCACGAGCTTCGTGTGTGGGTGTTCATTGAACGAACAAGATGTACTCGTCCGCCGCCTCGACGCACAAGATCTAAGAGTGACGGCCTTGCGGCACCGGGTGCTTCATGGGGCAGTGCCCGCTCTGGCTGTGTGCGAACGCCGACCAAGGAGACATGAGCCATGGCTGGACGACTGGCGGGCAGGACCGCCGTTGTGACCGGAGGCAGTACCGGCATCGGGCAGGAGATCGCCCGGAGGCTCGCGGCAGAGGGAGCGGACATCGCGGTCGCGGACGTCGATCCGGCGGACGAGACGCGGGAACTGGTCACGCGGACAGGCCGTCGGTTCTTCAGCGACAAGGTCGACGTCTCGGACGAGGAGGCGATCAACGGGTTCGCCGGGAGGGTCCGCAGCGAACTCGGCTCCGCCGACATCCTGGTGAACAACGCGGCCGTGGTTCTGCTGGCCGACCTCGACCATGTGACCTACGACGACTGGCGACGCACCTTCGCCGTCAACGTGGACGGTCCCTTCCTGGCCTCCAGGGCTTTCCTTCCGGACCTGAAGAAGTCCGGGTCGGGACGGATCATCAACATCACCTCGTCGAGCTACTGGACCGCGCCGCCGCCCTTCGTCTCCTACGTCTCCGCCAAGGGCGCGCTGAACGGCCTCACCTCCGTCCTGGCCGCCAACCTCGCCGCTCACGACATCACCGTCAACGGCGTCGCGGCGGGTCTCGTCCGGACCGCCGCGGCCCTGGAGAACACCAGCGAGGCCTTCTTCGAGCAGGCTGTGCAGGGGCAGAACATCAAGCGGGTGCAGATGCCGGACGACGTCTCGGGCGTCGTGGCGTTCCTCGCCTCCGACGACGCCGCGTTCATCACGGGGCAGATCGTCGTCGCGGACGGCGGCAGCACACGCCGCTGAAAAGCTCGGTGGAGACCTGGCGTCATGGGGCTGGACCTGAACCTGCTGGTGCCGTTGGAGGCGCTGCTGCAGGAGCGGAGCGTGAGCCGGGCCGCGCGGCGGCTCGGTCTGAGTCAGCCGACCGTGAGCGCGGCGCTGGCCCGGCTGCGCCGGCACTTCGGCGACGAACTGCTCACCCGGATGGGGAACGCCTACGAGCTCACCCCGCTGGGAGAGAGCCTGGCTGAGCACGCCGTACAGGCGCTCGGCTCGGCCGACCGGGTCTTCCAGGCCCGGTCGGCCTTCGATCCCGCCTGCGCCCGGCGGGAGTTCAGCGTGGTGGTGACCGACATTCAGCTGGCGACCTTCGGGCGCACCCTCGCCGCTCTGGTGCGCGACGCGGCACCGGAGGTGCGGCTGCGGTTACAGCACGCCACCTCGCACCTCGTCAGGAACGCCCAGGAACATCTGCGCATCGTCGACGGGATGCTGCTGCCGCAGGGAGCGCTGACGAACGTCCCGGCCATCGACCTGTACGAAGACCGCTGGGTGTGTGTCGTCTCCGTCGACACCGTCACGCCGACGCCGCCCGCCCCCGAGGAACTCGCCGCCCGCCCCTGGGTGGTGCCGTATCCCTTCCTGGCGACGGGGTTCCCGGCTTTGCGTCAATTGTTCGCGCACGGCACCGAACCACGGGTCGAGATGACCACCGAGAGCTTCCTCACGATGCCGTACCTCGTCGCGGGCACCGACCGGGTGGGCGTGGTCCCCGAACGAGCCGCCCGCCTGTTTCCCGCCGACAGCGGGACGGCTGTCGTGGACTGGCCCTCCCACACGGGGACGTTGGTCGAGTCCCTGTGGTGGCACCCCGCGCACGCGCGCGACCCCGCGCACATCTGGTTCCGGCGGACCGCGGCCGAGGCCGGCCGACTCATCGCCGCCGGCATGGCGCGGAGCGCTTAGCCCGAGCTCGGCACACACTGCCATCCTTGGGTACGGCGGGCGCCGACAGCCATCCCCCCACTCTTTCCTTCACATGGGGATACAAGTGATGAGCAGCGAGTTGGAGAGTTGCAGGCGCCACGTCCAGCACCCAACCTCCGAACGATCGAGGTCGTCGTCGACCGGGACGCCGTCGCCTCTGGCGCCGCGGTCGACGGGAAGCCCTGACAGCCCTACAACCTCGGGTACGGCTACGGGCGGAGAATCCCGCTGTCGCACGACCTGTTGCAGGCCTTCCCGCCACCGGCTCGGCACAGCCGTCGGTCGGCAGATTTGTTTAGCCGGCCCGAGTACGCGTCAGATCAGCCAATGCAGTTGTAGTGCGCCAGGGCGTATACATTGCCCGAGCTGTCGGTCAGGATGCTGCCGTCAAGGTACTGGACCGACTTGGTCCCCGGGTAATTGGCTTTGCACACGGCCAATGCCAGGTCCTTGGTCGCGTCCTCGATGTTATTGGGGAATCCGTAGGCCGTGGCGGGCACCTGCCCGAGGACAGCGGCGCTGGCAGGGGCGGCCACAGCGATACCGCCCACGGTGGCGACAGCGGTGAGGGCGAATGCGGTACCCGCTGTCCGCATCCTTCGGCTGCGCCGCGTATTCGATGTGCTGGTGGACCGGCGCTTACTCAAATTCATGTCTGTAGGCTCCTTGTGATGACACGAAGGTCCCGCGATATGAGGACTCGTGTCCTCGTTGCGTGGGGGGCTTTCATGGTCAAGTCTCGCTCTTGAAGCTGCCCTTGCGGAACAAGAGATCGCCGATGGTGTGCATAGACAAGATCGATATCCCTGTGAGGGCTAAACAGTTGAGCGGCTGGCACCGGATGAGTTGTGGGAGTCGCCACTGCCGCCAACCGAACCACGGTCGAGATGACCATCGATAAGCCGACTCGTCGCCGCGAACGTGGCGGGGAGGCACAGCCCGAGCGGCCAGGGCGGTATCGGGCCGGTCTATACCCGCCATAGATGATCTCTCGTTCCCCAAAGTGCTGGTCAGCGGCGATAGTTGGGTCTGCGGACACGGTGTGCACGTGCAATGGATCTCCTCCGGTACGGCGGGCACCGACCGCCATCCCCCCACTCTTTCCTTCGCATGGAGATACAAGTGACGCGCAGCGAGTTGCAGGCGCTACGTGCAGGACACGTCTTCGACGGCGTCGACGTCAGGGGACCGGGCATGGTCCTCGTCGAAGACGGTGTCATCCGTGACGTCGACTTCACGGGAGCGGCGCCGCCGGAGCACGCAGCCGTGACGGACTTCGGGCCGGACGGCTGGCTGCTTCCCGGACTGATCGACGCGCATGTGCATCTGTGCTGGGACGGCACCGAGGACGCTGTGGCCCATGTGCCGTCCGACGACCGCGAGACCGTACTGAAGACCGCGCATGCTGCGGCGGCGACCACACTTCGGGACGGCGTCACCAACGTCCGGGACGTCGGAGACCGCGACTATCTCTCCCTCGCGCTGCACGAGCAGATGTCGCCCACGGAACGCCCCGAGATCGTCGCCGCGGGCCCGCCGATCACCACCCGGGGCGGGCACTGCCACTTTCTCGGCGGCGAGGCCGAGGGCCCCGATGCGCTCCGGGCCGCCGTACGAGAACGCGCCGAGCGCGGCTGCGAGCTGGTGAAGGTGATGGCCAGCGGTGGCAACGTGACCCCCGGTTCCAACTCGCTGCATCAGCAGTATGACCGGTCCGACCTGCGGCTCATCGCCGACGAGGCGCACCGGTACGGGCTCCGCGCGGCCGCCCACGCGCATGCCGTCCAGGCGGTCACGGACGTGGTCGAGGCGGGCTTCGACACCGTCGAGCACTTCTCGTTATTCACTCCCGAAGGTGTCGAACTGCGCCAGGAGGTGCTGGACGAGGTCGTACGGCGAGGGACGTTCGTCAGCCTGACGGTGGGGATGCTGCCCGGGCTGCCGGTGCCCGCTCCGGCCCTTGCCGCTCGCTTCGCCGCCATCATCGAGGTCATGAGCAAGATCATCGCTTCGGGCGCCCGGGGCGTTCCCGGGACCGACGCCGGCGTCGGCCTTGGGAAACCGCACGGCATCTATCCGCACGCGCTGACACACCTCGCCGAGCTGGGAATGCCCGCCCGCGGTGTGCTCCGGGCCGCGACCTCCGAGGCGGCCGAAGCGGTGGGCCGGGCCGGGGAGCAAGGGCGTGCTGCGTCCCCGCACCGATGCCGACCTCCTGGTGCTCGGCGGCTCACCCCTCGACGACATCGCCGCCGTCACCAATGTCCGCGCGGTGTACCGGGCAGGCCACCCAGTCCGCTGACCCACTCGACTCCGCACGCTACGAAAGGACCGCAGCACATATGCGCACGACCCGCCGGGCAGCCCTCATAGGCATGTCCGCCCTGCCCCTCGTCCTGGTACCGGGAGTGGCCCATGCCACGCCGAGTTCGGGAGTCTCGTCAACCACCCTCTACGAGCGGACGGTTGACGGCACGACGTACACACTGAAGCGGATCACGATCAGCCCCGGCGGCACGACCGGATGGCACTACCACCCCGGGACGGTGCACGGGATCGTACTGGAGGGCACGCTGACCCACTCGGACGCGGACTGCTCGACCGACGGCGTGTACTCCTCGGGCGACACCATCACCGAACCGGCCGGACCGGACCACATTCACATCGGCCGCAACCTGGGCAGTGCCCCTGTCGTCCTCGACGCGCTGTACGTCGATCCGGTCGGCGCCCCGCTCACGGTGGACGCGCCCAACCCCGGGTGTGACTTCCAGTGACCGGACGTACCCCTTGGGATCGGACGGCGTGGGTCTGAACTCCGCTTGCTGGCGGGCCAGTTGGGTGCACTGCGCCCGCTGGCCCGGCCGGTGGAGTAGGCCGATGACCTGTGCGTCAGTGCCAGCTCTGCTTGGTGGGCTGCTCCTCCAGAGCTGAGGCCGGGTCGAACAGGCACATGAGCAGATCGATGAAGTAGTCCGCGACCCGCTTGGCGGTCCGGCGGTTCTCGACCTGCACGATCTGCAGGGCCGCCGCGTGGAGCAGCCCGGTCACCGCGAACGCTGTCGAGTCCGGCAGCGGCGGCGTGCCGATGGTGAGGCCTTCCGTGCCGTGCTTGAAGCGCTCCAGCGCCTCTCGCCGCATGGGAGAGAATCCGGCCGGCCCGTCATCGCCGATCATGATGCGGGTGATGCTGCGTTCTTTCCATGTACTCATGAGGTAGGCATGGGCCCCCGCGAGATAGATGGTGGCGGGGCTGGCCGATTCGGCGTCGGCGGCCCGTTTCGCGGCGCGGGCCGAGGCGGCGGCGTGGATGCTCGACAGCTCGTTCGCCAGAGCGATGAACACCTCGAGTTTGCCGCCGAACTGGTGGTAGATACTGCCGACGCTCACGCCCGACGTCTGGACGATGTCGTTGATGCTGGTGTTCTCGTAGCCGCGCTCGGAGAACAGTGTCCGCGCCGCGTCCAGCACCGCACGCTGTGTCGTCGCCGACCGGGGCCAGCGGGTCGAACGGCCTCGTCGACCTCGTGGTCCGACGGCTGGATCCTCGGCGTGGCTGACGTCGGAAGTCATCCGCTTAGCACTCTTCTCGTCGACACAACTGCTGATGGGGCCGGTCCGCTCCATTCTAGACTCTAGAGCGAGCTTCTAGGTTGTGTTTCCTGGCACCCTGCGGCGGCTAGCTGATGGCTGGTTCGCCCAACCAACACGCCGGCGAGCAGCACTTCCGGTTGCCAGCGACGCGGATCTTGCTGGTTTACCCGCCCGTGGAACGCCCGAGCAGGGCGGCCTTCAGCCGGAGCTTGCGCCGACTGCCGGATGCGCCGCCGCTCTTCCCTCTCGGTGTCGTCTTCGGTCTCCTCCACGGCTCGCTCGTCACAGTCACCACTCTTGACCTGGCCTTCTTCGCCTGGACGGCGGATTTCTCCGGAGCGGTGAGGACGTCTTCGTCCATGGGCATCCCGGCAAACGTCGTGGTGGGCCTGGGCGGTGGTGGAGTCGATGCCGACCAGAGGCATGTCCACCTCACCCCGCTTCGCGGCTTCCGCGATCAGGCCGTCCAGTAGGGCCTCGAAGGCTCCGGCGTCACGCCCTCGAATTGCTGTCGCAGCCGCTCGCGGTACGGGCCGTACTCGCCGATCGGCAGGTACGGCCCGATGAACTCCCAATCCGCATCCGTCAGTTGCACTCGCGTCACCCGCAGAGGTCTACCGGTGCAGACGCTGCGGCGCAGGCAGACCTCGCAGATTGATCACGACGCAATACGCTCCCTAGTTTCCGTCAGCGGCCTTGGACAGGTGCTCCCATTCGGCCCAAGTCTCCAGACGCCTCTGGTATGCGGCGGGAACCAGCTGGGTGGGCGCCTCGCCGAAGAGCACGCGCAGCGGGGGCTTCTCCATATCGGAGAGTTGGAGGAGTACGGCAGCGGCACCCTCGGGTCCGGCGGCCGATCGGACGAGCGTGCCCACCATGTCGGCCAGCGACGCACGCAGGGGTTCGTAGGCAGCCAGTGGGCGCGCAACGGAGACCGGCGCATTGTGAATATTGGTGGCAAAAGCGCCGGGCTCGATCAGGGTGACCTTGATCCCGAACGGCGCTACCTCCTGGGCGAGTGCTTCGCTGAGGGCTTCCAACGCCCACTTGGAGGTGCTGTAGGCGCCCATGCCGCCTGCGGCGACCATCCCAGCGACCGACGAGATCTGGAAGATGTGGCCGCTACCCTGCTCGCGCAGGATCGGCAGGACCGCCTGCGTGACATGGAGCACGCCGAACAGGTTGGTTTCCAGTTGGTCGCGCAACTCCTTAACGCTGAGTTCCTCCACGGCGCCGTACAGGCCGTATCCGGCGTTGTTGACCACCACGTCGATCCGGCCGAACCGTTCCTTGGCGGCGGCGACCGCCTCGAACACCTGGGTGCGGTCGGTGACATCGACACGTATGGGCAGCAGGGCGTCGCCGAACCGGTCGGCCAGGTCGCCCACCGCGGCGGTGTCGCGAGCGGTGGCCGCGACCCGATCACCGCGTTCCAGCGCGGCGCGTGCGAACTCGCGCCCGAACCCCTTCGAAGTGCCCGTGATGAACCAGACCTTGTTCATGATCTTTCCTCTGCGTGGGGGGGGAGGAGGAGGTCAGGCTTCGCGGCGGTGTCCGGTCCGCGACAGCCGAACGTCTCAGACGGTGAGGTACTGCTCGACGGTGGTCGGCCGGATCGAGGGGTAACGGTCGTTCGCCAGCGCATCGAGCTTGCCTTCGCCCGCCAGGTTCGCCCGGAGGTACATCAGCTTGAGAAACTCCAGGAAGTTGCCGGGGCCGCCGGCCTGAAGTTCGGTGATGCGGTCGTCGAGGTCCGCCAGCGATCCGAGACGCTCTACGCGCAGCTTCGTACCGGTGGCCTTCTCGTAGGCCGCGACCAGACCATGGAAGTCGACTCGGTCGCCGGCCACCGGAAGGACTCGACCGATGGAGTTGTCGTCGAGGGCCGCCGCGGCCGTGTATCGGGCGGTGTCCTCCCAGGTGGTGTAGTCGACCGGTTGTTCGCCGTCGCCCCAGACGTACGCGATCCGCTCCACCGGGTCGATGATGCGGTGGAAGTCGAACAGCACGTCGCGGGCGAGGAAGCTGCCGTTGAGTACGTGAACCACTTCCACCTCGCCGCGCTCGGCGTCGGCCAACTCCGCGAACTGGCGACGCCAGTCGGCTGCCACGATCCGCCCGGGCCGCAACTTGAACAGGTCCATCGTGAAGGTCGAGGGAATGAGACGTCGCACGCCCGCGGAACGGGCCGCTCGCAGCAGCGCCGCCTGCCCGTCGACGATGACGTCGGGGCCGCCCTGCACGGCCGAGACCACGGTGGTCGCGTCGGCGGTGAACGCGGCCAGCGTGTCGTCGCTGACCGCTCCGAATGCTCCTTCCATGATCTGAGCGCCGCGGCTCTCCAGGCCGGCGACCTTGGCCCGGCTCTCGGGCCGCACGAGCAGCCGTAGCTGCGCGTCCGACTGCGCGAGGACTTCGTCGGCGATGAGACCGCCCAGGTGTCCGCTTGCGCCCACAACTGCGATGACTTTGGTGCTCATGGTGTCTCTCCAGGGTTTCGGGATGGCGATGTTCGCCAAAGGCACGCAACGCTCGGCACCGAGCAGCTTTTCGAATGCTAGGTGCTAGGAAAAACCTAGCACCTTGTGGGATGAGTGCAGTAGGTAGACTCCGTCACATGGCGAAGACGGAGCACCTCGGACACCTGGGACACGACGCATCCGGGTGCGAGGCCGCGCTGGGTCGGGCGTTCGGCGTGCTCGGCAAGCGGTGGAACGGTCTGGTCATCGCGATGCTGGGCAGGGGACCGATCGGCTTTGCCGAACTTCGCCGGAGGATCGGTGCGATCAGCGATTCGGTGCTGTCGGACCGACTCGCCGAGCTGGCAGAGGCCGGGGTGGTCGAGCGGCACGTCACCGACACGCGGCCGCCCGGCGTCCAGTACGGCCTCACACCCTCCGGGGAGGCGCTGCTTCCGATCCTCGAACAGATCGCCGTGTGGGCGGGAGATCACCTGGACTGACGGGCGCGGTCAAGGTCACCGGCGACTCGTGTGCGCGGTGGTCGATCCGTCCCTGCGGTCGCCGGGGCGCCCGCGCTGATCACGGGTCTGATCCGGCCGGACGAACGGGCGCCTTGTCCCGATCGCGGGCGCGCGGGCCGGATGGTTTTCGTGAAACCCTCGTCGGCAGGCAGCCTCAACGGCGTCGCGGCGGGCCTCGTCCGGACCGCGGCGGCCGTTGCCGGCCGATGTCTCGGGCGCCGTGGCGTTCCTCGCTTCCGACGAGGCGAACGGAGGGGGCGCGGTCCAGTGGCTCGATGACGTGATGTCGACGATCCGGCCGGACCCGGAGGCTTCCAGGTCCGGCCGGAACGCCTCGGAGGCCAGGAAGGCGCCGTCCACGTCGACGGCGAACGTGCGACGCCTCTGGTCGAAAGGCACGTGCTCGATGTCGGCCAGGAGCACGGCGGCGGCGTTGTTCGCCAGTATGTCGGTGGCGCCGAGTTCGCTGCGGACACGTGCTGCGCATGCGTGGATCGCGTCCTGGTCCGAGCTGTCGACCTTCTCGCTGAAGAAAGGTCGGCCGGATTGCTCGACGAGTTCCCGTCTGTCGCCGGCCGGATCGACGTCCGCGACCGTGGTGTCCGCTTCCTCCGACGCGAGCCTGCGGGCGATCTCCTGCCCGATGTCGGTGCTGCCCCCCGTCACGACGGCTGTCTTGCCCGTCAGTCTTCCAGCGATGACTCGTCTTCCCTGTCGGCGCTCGAAGGAACCGGGGCGGCGCACGGCCTCCTGCGGCGGACGGTCCCGGTAAGGCGATCACTCACGAATGGTGCAGGCAGAGATCGTCGCCGAGGGGTGTTCTGTTCGTCTGATGAACATGTCCATTGAGCGTGACGGGGGTCACTTCCTACGTTGTCGCTGCTCGGTAGGTCGGTCCCCTCGCCGAGCGACCTGAATCAGGGTTGGTCGCAGAGCCACGCGGAGGTGGTCCGCGCTGGCCCCCGGGGCTGTTCGGCAGCGGTGTCTCCGCATGGCCGTACAGAAGCACCCCCCCCCAGCAAGGTCCGGCGGTGAACGCCGGTTCCGACAGCAGCGCGAGCCGCGCGCAAGGAGTCGTCCATGGTCCAGATCGATTCACCCGCCGAGGCAAGCGGGGAGAGTGGCAGATACACCCTGAGGCCGGGCACGCTGGCCGCGGTGGTGCTCGCCGTGTGCCTCTCGCAGATGGCCCTTTCCGTCCCCTCGCTCATCACCGGGCTGATCCAGCAGGATCTCGCGCCGTCCTCGGCGCAGCTGACGTGGATCGTCGACGCCTTCTTCATCCCCGTCGCGGCGCTGGAACTGGGCTTCGGCGTGTTCGGTGACCTGTTCGGCCGCAAGCGCCTGCTCGTCTGGGGAGCCGCGCTCATCGTCGTGGGCTCGACCGTCGCGGTCCTGGTGCCGGGGGAGGGGGCGTCGACGGACACCCGGGTCACGATGCTGATCATCGGTCAACTCCTCAGCGGAATCGGGGCCGCGGCCATCTTCCCGACCAGCCTCGCCATGGTGGCGGCCGGCACGCACACCACCGCCACCCGCGCGCGTGGCGTGGCGGTCTGGGCCGCCGCGCTCTCGATAGGCGGCTTCCTCGGACCGCTGCTGGCAGGCGTCGCCGCCAAGATCCACACCGGCTGGGACGGGACCGGGAACTGGCGCTGGGCCTACGTCGGTGTCCTGGTCATCGCCGCGGTCAGCGCGCTGCTGTCACTGACCCTCGCCCAGAACTCCGCCGCGCCCGAGGGCCGGTCCCTCGACTGGCCGGGACAGATCACCGCCGCGCTCGGCCTGTTCGCTGTGCTGTACGCCGTGATCCAGGGTCCCGAGAGCGGCTGGGGGAGCCCTCAGATCGTCATCGCGTTCGTCGCCGCGGGTGTCTTCCTCGTGTTGTTCGTCTTCGTGGAGGGCCGCGTCGCCCAGCCGCTCCTCCTCCTGAGCGCCTTCAAGAACCGGGCGTTCGCCGTCAACTCGGTCGTCACCCTGGTCGGCATGTTCGGCTTCCTCGCGATCATGTACTCCACCAGCATCCGGCTCACCACCGTCCAGGGATTCAGCCCGCTGAAGAGCTCCATCGCCTACCTCTTCTTCGGAGGCATCGGCCTCGTGCTGTTGCCTCTCACGTCGAAGCTCCTGGAGCGCTACAACCCCCGCTGGGTGCTCTTCGCGGGCCTGACCCTCATCGGGGTCGGCGGGCTCTGGTTCGCCGGAGTCCCGGCGAGCGACCGGGCGCTGGGCTCCATCGTCGGGCCGCTGATCCTCGCCGGCACCGGTTCGGGACTCGCCTTCGCCGCCATGAGCGCGGTCGCCGTCAACGCACTGCCCAACCACCTCGCCGGAATGGCGAGCGGCGCCACGAGCACCTTCCGGGACCTCGGGTTCGCCTTCGGCCCTGCGATCGCGGGTGCTGTCGCACTGGGCCAGGCCGCCAAGGAGATGGCCCGCGAGGTGGCCGGCGATCCCGGCCTGAGCAAGGCATACGCGGCTTTCCAGGCCGCTCCGGCCCACGCCCCCGCGGACCAGAGACCGCAGCTGGAGGCCGCGGTGCATGCCGTTGCCTCGGGACCGCTCGGCGCCAACTCCGTGCCGGCGACCGTCACTTCGCCGGACGGTCAGGTCATCCCCTTCAACCCGCTCAAGGACGTCGCGTTCGACGCCCTCAGCAACAGTTACTCCCACGCGTACGTGCTCGGCGGCGTGGCCGCTCTCGTGGCCGCGGCACTCACCCTCGCGGGCGGGCGCGGTGGTTCGGGAGAGACGCATCTCGACGACGATCCGCACACCCTCGACGACTGACCGCTCGACGTACCGGCCGGTGCCTGACGAAGGCAGCAGGCCGGGGCGACCGCCGCGACTCCTCCCCGGGAGGAGCCACCGCGGCGGGCGACGCCGTACCACGCACAAGGCTCAACACGAACCACTCGGACAGGAGTCGCACCATGACCACCACACAGTCAGCGCCGGACAGCAAGGACGACGTCCTCGGAACGGGCACGGTTTCCCAAGCGGAGGCGGCGTGGCTCGTCGCGATCACGAAAGGGGACGAGGAGCAGCGTGCGCTCATGCTTCCCGACTGCGTGATCGTGCACGGGCCGGTCGGGAACGTCCACGACCGCGAGGGCTTCCTCGCCTACAACGCGTCGATGGGAGCCACCCTCGAGGCCGAGACCAGCGAGGTGGAGTGCCGGGAGCGAGCGGGGCGGGCGATCGTGACGTGCTTCCAGAAGATGAGCAGCCGGCGCGTGCCCGACCTGCCGCCGTTCCTGGTGCAGGCGGTGGTCACCCGGGTGTGGTTCGCGACCGACGAGGGATGGCGGCTCGGCCACATGCAGCTCTCCCGGCGGCAACCCGCGGTATGACGCGCCGGTTTCCCCGCCGCGCGCGAGGTCACGACGTACGAATGGGAATGCCGGGCCGCCAGCCGAGACTCCGGGACAGCCCCAGTCCGCTCGCGACCAGCGAGGGGACGGCCGCCTGCAGTTTGATCGAGCCGGCGGCCACCACGACGGACAGTGCCGCGACGACCTTTCCACGGCCGTCGACGATGCGTGTGGCGACGGACTCGGCGCCCTCGCTGAGCTCCTCCTTGACGACCACCGTTCCGGTGGAGCGACAGGACGCCAGTTCGCGGCGGAGTTCGGCCGGGTCCACGATCGTCTTGGGCGTGAAGCGCCGCAGCCTGCCCGCGAGCACCTCGTCGATGAACTCCGGACTGCTGTGGCTCAGCAGCACCTTGCCGACACCCGAGCAGTGCAGCGGCAGATGGCCGCCGACCTGCGAGGTGAGCCCGACGGCGTTGACCGCCGAGAGACGTTCGATGATCACGGCCTCCTCGCCCTGGAGGACGGCCAGCTGTACATGCTGGCGCAGAGCCGTGTACAGGTCCTCCACGAAGGGCTGGGCGGCGCTGCGGAGCGTCTCGGCGCGCGGTGCGAGCGTGCCGAGACGCCACAGCCGCAGGCCGACCGCGAACCGGTTGTCGCTGGTGCGCTCCAACGCGCCGGCCTCCACGAGTTCGAGCGTGAGGCGCCGCGCGGTGGCGTGCGGCATGCCGGTGCGCCTGACCAGGTCGGCGAGGCTCAGCTCGGTGTGGTCGGGGTCGAAGGCGAACAGCAGGTCCCACAGCCGGGAGCTGACCGTCCGGCCGGGCTCGTTCGCGCGAGGCATGGGCCTCTCCTTCATCGTTTCTGAGTCCGGCCATTCTACCTGTCATGTTCGTTGGATGGATATAGGAGTTCTAACAACGCGCAGTTTGCCGGACTCTTGCACGCAGCCAGTCACCACCTCGCTTCGAGGTCCACGGGAGTGAAAGACCATGAGTACTGACAACGGCCCCAAGATCGCGATCCTCGGTGGTGGCATCGGAGGCCTCGCCGCCGCGGCGTTCCTGCGCGAGCAGGGGTTCGACAGTGACGTATACGAGCAGGCGTCCGCCCTGACCGAGGTCGGCGCCGGCCTGGTGATCGCGCCCAACGCGGCCCGCCTGCTGCGACGTCTCGGCGTCCTGGACCGGTTCGTCAAGCGCGCGGTCCGGATGGGGATCGGCTGGGAGTTCCGGCGTTGGCAGGACGGCACGGTTCTCTCCGCGGAGAACCTGGAGGAGGGGTGCATACGCCTGTACGGCGAGCACACCTACGCCGCCCACCGCGCCGACCTGCTGGAGGCGCTGAGGTCGGCCGTCCCCGAGCGCTCGATCCACCTCGGCCGGCGTTGCGTCTCGGTCGAGTTCGAAGGCGACCAGGCTGTTCTTCGGTTCGAGGACGGCGAGACGGTTCGCCCGGACATCCTCATCGGCGCCGACGGGGTCCACTCCCGTGTGCGCGGCGCGATCGTCGGCCCGACCCAGGCGAGGGAGTCGGGCATCTGCGCCTTCCGGGCTCTCGTACCGGCCCACAAGGCCCCCGAGTTCGCCAAGCGGCGAGCCCAGACTCTCTGGATCGGCCCCGACCACCACCTCGTGCACTACCCGGTCTCCGGAGAGGACTACGTCAACCTCGTCGCCTTCGCACCGGCCGGCGCTGACAGCGTGGAGTCCTGGACGGCCACCGCGACGGTCCAGGAACTGCTCGACGAGTTCGCCGGCTGGGATCCCCGCCTGGTGGAGCTGATCAAGTCGGCCGAGACGCCGGGGCGCTGGGCGCTGCTCGACCGCGAACCCCTCGACCACTGGAACCGCGGCAACGCCACCCTGCTGGGCGACGCGGCCCACCCGATGTTCCCGTTCTTCGCCCAGGGCGCCGCCCAGGCGATCGAGGACGGCGCCGTCCTGTCCCTGTGCCTCGCCGCGGACCCGCACAACCCGATCGCGGCCCTGGCCCGCTACGAGGAACTGCGTCGGCGCCGCACGGCCCGCCTCCAGGAGGTCTCGCACGGAAGGTCACACATCAACCACCTCCCGGACGGCCCCGAGCAGCAGGCCCGCGACCTGCAGTACTCGCAGGCCGACCCGCTCAGGGAGAACGGCTGGATCTACGAGTACGACCCGGAGGTCGCCGTCTCATGAGGATCACCGCGGCGGTGTCACGCGAGAGCGGGACCGTCCCCGGGCTGGAGCAGGTCGACCTCGGTGAACCGAGGCCGGACGAGGTTCTGGTGCGCATGGTGGCGACGGGCATCTGCCACACCGACATCAATGCGCACCACGGCCGTGGGGTTCCCGTTCCCCGCCCGATCGTGCTCGGGCACGAGGGCGCGGGCGTCGTGGAGGCGGTCGGGGCCGGGGTGACGCGCCTCGTGCCCGGTGACCACGTGGTGCTCTCGGGCAACTCCTGCGGTGTGTGTCCCCGCTGTCTCGACGCGCGGCCCACCTACTGCCGGGAGGCGATGCGGGTTGCCTTCGGCGGCGCGCGACTCGACGGCAGCTCACCGATCTCCCGGGACGGTGACCGGATCGCGGCGATGTTCTTCGGACAGTCCTCCTTCGCGACGTACGCGCTGGCGCCCGCACGCAGCGCGGTCCTGCTGCCGAAGGACCTCCCGCTGCACCTGATGGCACCGCTCGGCTGCGGTGTGATCACGGGGGCGGGTTCGGTCCTGGAGTCGTTCCGGCTCCGCCCCGGACAGTCGATCGCGGTGTTCGGCACCGGAGGCGTGGGGCTCGCGGCCGTCATGGCGGCCCGCCTCGCGGGTGCCCGGCACATCGTCGCCGTCGACATCAACCCGTCCCGACTCGACCTCGCTCGGGAGCTGGGAGCGACGGACACCGTGCTGGGCGGCTCCGGAGCCGAACAGGCGCTGCGGGACATCGACCCCGAGGGCTTCGACTTCGCGTACGTCACCGCGGACGTACCGTCCGTCTACGCGACCGCGACGGAGTGCCTCGCTGTAGAAGGCACCCTTGGCTACGTGGTGGCACCCGCGGGCGAATGGGTCCCGGACACCGGGTTTCTCCTTGCCGGCGGCCGCAGGCTCCAGGGGATCATCGGCGGCTCGGCCAACCCTCACGTGCTGATCCCCCAACTCGTCGAGTACTGGCGGGCGGGTCGGTTCCCGTTCGACCGGATGATCGAGGAGTTCCCGTTCAGCGACTTCGCTCAAGCGTGGACGGAGACCCGTTCCGGGCGGGTGATCAAGGCCGTGCTCAGGATGCCGGAAAGCGATGCTCGGGATGCCTGAAGCCTGATATCGCCTCCGCGACCATCCCGGTCGGCGGGGTCACGACCGGGCGATGCCGATCAAGACATTGGCCGTCCAACGAACACAGCCATTGTCGTATCCCACGACCCCACGAAGACTGCGGCACGGGCGGCCCGAGACGCGGCCCGGCCTCAGCCCCCTTGTCGAAACCCCGAGTACGTCCAGAGAGGCGGACCATCGCATGGCAACCGCAACCGGTAGTGGGCTCGTCGTCAGAACGCTGCGGCGAGCCGGGGTCGACGTGGCCTTCGGTCTGCCCGGAGCGCACATCGACGGCATCCTCCAGGACGCCCTGGACGCCAAGCTGCGGGTCGTCGACGTACGGCACGAGATGAACGCCGGCCACGCGGCCGAGGGATACGCGCGGGTCACCGGGCAGCTGGGCGTCGCCGTCGTCACCGCCGGGGGTGGCTTCACCAATGTCCTGACCTCGGTGGCCAACGCCTACCTGGACCGGACCCCCGTCCTCTACATCGCGGGGTCGGCCCCGCTGGAGATGGACGAGGTCAACGACCAGCAGGCCGGTTTCGACCAGGTCGCCATGGCGGCCCCGGTGACCAAGTTCGCGCACCGCGTCACCCGACCCGAGCTGATCCCGCGTCTGGTCGCCCAGGCGATCCGTATCGCGCAGTCGGAGCCCAAAGGCCCGGTGCTCCTGGACATTCCCTGGGACGTCCTGCGCCAGTCGGTGGACGTCGACGATGTCGACGACCACCGCGTCGAGGTCGACGGCACCGGTGTATCCCCAGCCGGTGTCGTCGACCGCATCATCGAGGCGCTCAGCACCGCCCGCCGCCCGGTCGCGCTGGTCGGCAAGTCCTTCGTCACCGCCGAGGCGCGGGCCCGGTTGCACGAGTTCGCCGCCCGTACCGGAGTGCCCCTCTTCTCCGACTGGGAAGGCCTCGGGTCGATCGCCGGCTCCGCACAGCACGTCGGCCTCCTCCAGACCCTGGCCACCGTCCCCGAGGACGAGCGTCCCGACCTGGTCCTGATGCTCGGGCTGCGCTTCGGAATGGCCACACAGTTCGGCACCGGACGACTGCTCCCGAAGAGCGCGCGGATCTTCCAGGTCGACCCGGACGGCCGTGAGCTGGGCCGTCTGCAGGATGTCGAACTCGGCGTCCAGGCCGATCCGGTCGGCACGATCGGCCTGCTGAACGACCGGCTGAACGACAGGCTGGGCGACAGCGGCGTGCCTTCGGGGCGCGAGGACTGGCTCACGGCCCTGCGGCACATCTCCGCCACCCGGCGCTCCGCGCTCGCCGACGAGACCGAGCAGCACGAGGACGCCGCGATCCACCCGTACCTCGCGGTCCGTACGATCGCCGAGAGCGTCCCCGACCAGGCCACCGTCGTCGTCGACGGCGCCCTGACCGAGCTGTGGCTCTCCGAGACGATCGCGCTCGCGCCGCTGGCCCACTACCTCGGACACGGCTACCTCAGTGCGATGGGGAGCAACTTCGGCGTGGCGCTCGGAGCCCAGTACGCGCACCCCGACAAGGCGACGATCCTCGTCACCGGCGACGGCGCCGTCGGCTACAGCCTCGCCGAGTTCGACACCCTCGTCCGGGCGGGACTCCCGGTCGTCGTGATCGTGCTGAACAACCGGGCCTGGGGAGCCACCCTGCACACCCAGCAGTTCATCTTCGGACAGGACCGCGTCACCAACAACCGCCTGGAGAACGGCTCCTACAGCGCAGCGGCGCGAGCCCTCGGCGCGGACGGCGTCGACGTCACCGACCTGGACCAGCTGCGCCCCGCGATCGAGGCGGCCCTCGCCGCCCGCCGCCCGACCTGCATCGACGTGCGCGTGAGTCTCGCGCCCATTCCTCCGGAGGAGCGCGTGCTGAACGGCGGAGCTCCGTTCGGCGGCGTCGAGATCGACGCGTGAACCGCCACTTCTGATCTCCCACTCCTGACCCCCATGAAGGAGAACCATGAACGACGCGACTGACACCGAGCCTCGCGACCCCGCCGTCCGGGACCGGCGGCAGCGCTTCCTCGGCAAGACCTGCCTCGTCACCGGCGGCAGCAGAGGACTGGGTCTGGCAGCCGCACAGGCCTTCGCGCGTGAGGGCGCGCGCGTGGTCATCATCGCTAGGGACCCGGACCAGCTGAAGGTCGCGAGCGGTCTCATCGGTGACGGCACGATCACCGTCGCGGCCGACCTCTCCTCGGTGGCCGGAATCAAGGCCGCTCTCGCCGAGGTCGCCGCGGAGGTCGACCACGTGGACGCGGCCTACATCAACGCGGGGCACGCCGGCATGAAGCGCCTCGACAACATGGACGAAGCCACCTGGGACAGGGTGTTCGACACCAACGTCAAGGGCTCGTTCTTCCTCATGCAGGGGCTCAGGCCCTTGCTCACACCCGGCGGTGCCGTCGTCTTCTGCGGCTCGGCGGCCGGCCGAAGGGCCAGCGCCGGAACCGCCGCCTACGGAACCAGCAAGGCCGCACTGGAGCACCTGACGCGCATTCTCGCCGCCGAGGTCGTCGCCGACGGTATCCGCGTCAACATCGTCGTTCCGGCCGGCATGAACACCGATATCGCCTCCCGTACGACGGGCCTGGCGCCCGGGGGAGCGGACGCCTTCCGAGAGCGGATCAGGCTCAGTACCCCCATGCTCCGCGAGGGGGAACCGGACGAGCTCGCCGACGCCGTGCTCTTCCTGGCCTCGTCCGAAGCCGGCTACATCACCGGTGCGTCCCTTCTGGTGGACGGCGGCCTCACCAGCTTCCTCCGCCCGTCGGCCTAGGAGGACGACCGTGGAGTTTCCCTTCGGCCAGCCGACCGACGCCGTCGTCCAGTTCGCGTACACGGTCCCCGACCTCGCCGTCGGAATGCGCTGGTGGACCGACCGACTCGGCGTCGGTCCCTGGTTCGTGAACCAGAGGATCGGCGGCGAGGGTTCCACCTACCGCGGTGAGCCAGGGAAGGCCGAGTTCACCCTCGCGCTCGCCTTCTCGGGGCACATGATGATCGAGCTCGTCCAGACCCTCGACGACGAGCCTTCCATGTACAAGGACGCCTACGAACGCCACGGTTACGGCTTCCACCACGTCGCCAAGATCGTGCCGGACGTCAAGGCAGAGGTCGAACGCCACGAGGCGAGCGGCGCGGTGGTGCGTTTCCACGATGTGGCCCCGGGCGGCGACGTCTTCTTCCTGGACGGTGGTGGAGACGCCCCGGGGATGATCGAACTGGTCCAGGACAACGAGATGACCCGGCAGATGTTCACCTCTGTCTGGCGGGCTTCGGTCGACTGGGACGGGTCGCGCCCCGTCCGGGACTTCGCGGAGTTGCTGCCGGACTGACCATGCGGCCATCACGACGGAGGGGCGGTCCGACCGGACCGCCCCTCCGTCACATGTTCGGGGTCACACACCCGTGGGCGCGAGGACGATGTCGAAGCGCACCCGGCTCCAAGTGCCCTCGATGGCACGGCCGTCGGGCGCTGGGGCGCCCGCGGGCTGCCGTTCGAACCGTTTGACCAGGGAGTCCTTGACGCCGAAGACGGTGTCCCTGTGTCCGATCGGGTCACCCTCGGGGAAGATGTGGGTCACCAGCGTGCGCGTGTGCTCGTGGGAGACCATGAAGTGCAGGTGGGCGGCGCGCAGCGGTGAGCGGCCCACCGCGTCGAGCATCTTGCCGACCGGCCCGTCGTTCGGAATGGGGTACGGCGTCGGCGTGAGCCCCCAGAAGCGGTAGGTGCCGTCGGCCGCCGAGAACAGATGCGCCCGGCCCGCGCGCTTTCCGGCGTCGTACTGCACGTCGTAGAGCCCGTCCTCGTCGGCCTCCCAGACCTCGATCCGCGCACCGGCGAGCGGGGTGCCGTCGGTGTCGGTGACGGTGCCCTCGACCCAGCAGGGCTCGCCGGGGGCGCCGAAGGCCATGTCCTCGCCGAGTTCGATCCGTGGGGCGTCCTCGACGAAGAACGGTCCGAACACGGTTGCCTCGGTGGCGCCTTTGTACGCCTGGTTGTTGACGTTGATCGTCTGCATGCTCGCGCCGAGAGTGTCGGACAGCAGGATGAACTCCTGACGGACGTCATCGGTGATGTGCCCGGCCCGGGTGAGGAAGTCGATCGCCTTTCCCCACTCGTCCTCGGTCAGCCGGACCTCACGGATGAAGGAGTGCAGGTGTTTGACCAGACCGACCATGAGTTCCTTGAGCCGTGCGTCGTCGCAGGCGTCGAAGGAGGCGATGACGTTGTCCACCAGCCGCTGCTCGACCGTCTGTTGCTCCGGCGACACCTCGCGGTGGATCGTGTCGGCGTCGTCGGTCCGGGCCGAGTCGGGGTTGACGTAGGTAGCCATGGCGGCCTCTTTCAGCTGATCGGTTCGCCTGCCCACGCGGCCTGCAGCAGCAGGGTCAGGTTCGCGTAGGTGACGGGAGTGGGGTTGTTGGCCGGGATCGCTTTGATGATCGGCGCCAGCGCCTTGGCGATGCCGTCCTCGGGCATGCCGTAGTCGCGCAGTGCCCGCGGCCCACCCAGCACCTTGCGCAGGGCGGCGAGCCCGGCGCTCGCCGTGCGGGTGCCGCAGTCCGTGCCGAGGGCCTGGGCGATCCGCGCCTCCGCCTCCGGGGCGTGCGGGGCGTTGAAGGCCAGTACGTAGGGCAGGACGACCGCGTGGGTCTGGGCGTGGGGGAGGTTGAACATGCCGCCGAGGACGTGGCAGATCTTGTGGTGCATGCCGGAGCCGGCCGAGGCGAAGGCGACGGCGGCGAGGTAGGCGCCGTACAGCGTCTGCTCGATGCCCTGGACGCTCGTCGAGTCCACCGCCACCGTGGGCAGGCCGGCCGCCAGTGCGCGGATGCCCTCCTGCGCCAGCGCCCGGTCGATCGGGTCGGCGCGCGGTCCCCACATCGAGTCCACGCAGTGGGCCATCGCGTTCAGACCGCTGGCCACGGTCATCCCGCCGGGCAGCGTGGTCAGCAGACCGGCGTCGTACACCACCGAGGCGGGCAGCACCTTGTCGTCCACACCGGTCGTCTTGGTCTCACCCTCGGTCAGGCCCCACACGTTGGTCGCCTCGGAGCCCGCGTAGGTGGTGGGGACCGCGACGATCGGCAGCCCGGTGGCCAGCGCCACGGCCTTGGCCAGCCCCGTGGTCGAGCCGCCGCCGACGCTGACCAGGACGTCCGCGCCCACGTCGGCCGCGGCCCGACGGGCTCGCTCCGCGACCTCGACCGGTACGTGCATCACGACCTCCTCGTGACGCAGGACGACCGGGATCTCCTTGTCGATCGGGTCGGCCAGTTCCTTCTCGCGGTCCGACGCGATCAGCATGACCTTGGTACCGCCGAGTGCCGCGACCTCCGCAGCCACTGCGGCAGGCGATCCGCCCGCCGCGAACACGACCCGTTGGGGGAGGGTCTCGTGGGTGAACCGCATCAGGCTTCCGTCAGCCACTGCTTGCCTTCCGAGTAGAGCTGCTCGACTGCTGGGCCGGTGAGGCCGGGGAGTCCTTGCTTCACCGTGAAACCCGCCTTGGTCTGCAGGTAGGCCAGGTGTCGGTAACCGGTCGGGAACCGGTTGAGGAGGTCGGGGTCCAGCGTGAGTGAGGCAGCGGGGTCGACGAGGTCGAGCCGGTCCTTTTCGTAGATCGGCTGTCGGCGTGCGAGGGTCCAGCGCCCGGCGTGGCGGGAGAGGAAGTCGTAGAAGCGGCCGGTGCAGACGACGTCGACCTCCACGTCGTCGATGCTCGCGCGCTGGTTGATGGTCATCTTGGTCTGGGCGATGGCCCGGTCGCCGCTGATGTCCGCGGTGTGGCCGCCCAGGAAGTGGAGGATGCTGACTCCGTTCTCGAAGCCCTCACGGCTGGCCTTGATGAAGTCGGTGGCGCTGCCCTGGAACCAGGTGGCGCTCATCCAGCCGTCGCGCGGATGCCACACCGTGGCGAAGCGCTCCCAGTGCCCGGCGTCGCGCCACAGCGCCCAGTTCTCGACGAGCTGCCGGATCTCGTGGCGGTCCTTGTCGCTCTGCGACATTGCTGACTCCTTGGAGGGGCGGAGATCCCGGTGCAGGGGTCTCGTCAGAGAGACCGGAAGAACTCCTCCAGTTCCCGGTCGAGCTGTTGGGAGGCTTCTGTCTCCCGGACGTCCGCCAGCCATGCCGCTCCCAGCGCCGGACTGAACGCCGCGGCAAGGAACCACGGCCGGGGGAGCAGTGGCCGCGGGCGGGGCGCACGCCGAGTGACGTGCGCCCCATGGTCTTGTCGCATCATCAGATGGGGTAGTGGCGGGATCCGGACTGGATGGTGATCCAACGCAGCTCCGTGAACTCCTCCAGCGCGGCGCGGGAGCCGAAGCGGCCCCAGCCGCTGGCGCCGACACCGCCGAAGGGCATCTGGGGCTCGTCGTGCACGGTGGCGCCGTTGATGTGACAGATGCCGGACCTGATCCGGCGGGCCACGTCGAGCGCCGCGGCCGCGTCCTTGCCGAAGACCGCGGCTGAGAGGCCGTACTCGGTGTCGTTGGCCACCGCGACGGCTTCGTCGGTGGAGTCCACCTCGATGATCGAGACGACCGGTCCGAAGGACTCCTCGCTGTAGATGCGCATGTCCGGGGTGACACCGCGCAGCACGGTGGGCTTCACGAACAGGCCGTCGGCCGTGCCGCCGGTCAGGATCTGCGCACCCTTGTCACGCGCGTCCTCGATCAGCGCGATGACGTGGTCGCGGGCTGCCGTGTGGACCAGCGGGCCGATCTGTGAGCTGGGGTCGCTCGGGGGGCCGACGACCAGCTTGGCGGCACGCTCGGCGAGCCGGGTGGACAGCTCGTCGGCCACGCTCCGGTCGACGATGACCCGCTCGGTGGACATACAGATCTCGCCCTGGTTCATGAAGGCACCGAAGCTGGCCGCGGCGGCGGCCTCCTCCAGATCGGCGTCGGGAAGCACCAGGAAGGGCGCCTTGCCGCCGAGTTCGAGAACCACGCGGGTCAGGTGGCGACCGCCGAGTTCGCCGATGACGCGGCCGACGCGGCTGGAGCCGGTGAAGTTCACGCGGGTCACGGCGGGGTGGGCGATCAGCGCCTCGACGACGGCCGGACCGTCCTGGGGTGCGTTGCTGATGAGGTTGACCGCTCCGGCGGGCACGCCGGCGTCGTGCAGCACCTGGACGATGGCGGCCTGGGTGAGCGGTGTCTGCTCGGAGGACTTCAGCACCACGGTGTTGCCCCACACCAGCGGCCACACGATGGCGCGTACGCCGAGGATCAGCGGGGCGTTCCACGGTGCGATGCCGACGACGACACCGACCGGCTGACGTACGCCGAGGGCGGTGAGGCCGGGCACGTCCGAGGGGATGACCTCGCCGACGGCCGCGTAGGCCTGGGCCGCCGCCTCGACGAGCATGCCCTTGGCGACGTGCACGTTGAAGCCGCACCAGGGCAGGGTGGCGCCCATTTCGCGGCTCATGGTGGCGACGATGTCGTCGGTACGCTCGCCGAGCAGGACGGCCGCCCGCTCCAGGACCGCCCGCCGGGCGGCGGGCGGAAGGCCCGACCACTCCGGAAGGGCGACGGCTGCGGCGTCCACCGCGAGGTTGACGTCCTCGACGGAAGCCGCGGCGACCCGTGCGATCGGTTCGCCGGTCAGGGCCTCGGTCGTCTCGTAGTAGCGGCCGTCCCTGGCCGCGACGCGCTCGCCCGCGATGAGGAGGTCGCTGGTCCGGACCGCGCCGGACGTGGGTGCCTCGATCTCAGTGGCTGACATGTGTTGCCTCATCTCACGACAGCGGCTCCCTGCCGCACGAACCCTGCATGTCGAACTCTCTGCGGCCGACGGCCGGTCCTGAACCCTCTTGTCCGTTCATCGAACAGCGGCGTGAGGACACGGCCGCCCTCCTCTCGGGGTGTCAGACCGGCGGCATGCGCTTGGCCTGGTGCATGTGTGCCAGACGCCAGCCCGCGGCGGTCTCCTCCCACACGCGCGTCACGGCCTCCTGCACCGGGAACGGCGGGAGGTTCTCGTCGAAGACGATGTGCATCTCCTGGAGACACGTCGTGATCGCGGTGTTGCCGCGCACGGTGATGCTGAGCTCCTCGGCCTTCGCGAAGACGTGGCGGCGACGGGTCCAGGTGAAGTGGGCGAAGTCCTTGCCGTCGTCGATCTTCCCCACGGGGCCGTGGACCGCCCGGCTGTCGTCGAGCATGAGGGCGGTCATGGCCTCCTCGCCCTCGGTGAGTGCCACGAGCCAGGCGGCCTCCGCCTGCTCGACCGCCTGAACTGCCTTGCTAAGTACGGTGGATGCCGTCGTCACAGGTCCAGCTCCAGAATCGGTGAGTGTGCTCGGGACGAGCACGTGGTGAACATGCCGTCGGCGCGTTCACGGTCGGTCAGGATGTCGTCGCGGTGGTCGGGTTCTCCCGCGAGTACGCGCACGATGCACTCGCCGCAGATCCCCTGCTGGCAGGAGTAGGGGGCGTCGACGCCCTTCGCGAGCAGCACGTCTAGGACGCTCTCGCCCTCCTTGATCTCGTACTCGTCACCGGACTTGGCGAGCCGCACCGTGAACGCGCCGCCCTCCGTGTGCGCGGCGGCGTCCTGCACGGGCGCGAAGCGCTCCTTGTAAATCGCTTCGGCGGGCCATCCCGCTCCCTGCGCGGAGGAGATCACGAAGTCCATGAAGCCTCCGGGCCCGCACACGTAGACCGCCGTGTCGGGGTCGGGCGGGCCGAGGTCGCCGACGCTGAACCGCTGGTCGTCCGGGCCATCGTCGAAGTGCAGCCGGACGTGGGGGTTGCGTTCCAACTCGTCGAGGAACGCCGCGTCCGCGCGACTGCGGGCGCAGTAATGCAGCTCGTACTCGGCGCCCGTGACCTGGAGCACGTGCGCCATGGCCAGCAGGGGAGTGACCCCGATACCGCCCGCCACCAGCAGATGGCGACGGGCCCGGGCCGAGACTCCGAACCTGTTGCGCGGCCGGGAGATCCGCAGCCTGTCACCTGCGCGGAGCCGGTGCATCCCGAGGGAGCCGCCGCGCGACGCCGTCTCGGCCAGCACGGCCAGCTGGTACCGGGTGCGGTCGTGCGGCGGCCCGCACAGGGAGTACTGGCGGACCAGCCCGGCGGCGCCGACACCGTCCAGGAGTACGTCGACATGGGCGCCGGCGGCGAACTCCGGGAGCTCGGCTCCGTCAGGGCTGATCAGATCGAGCACCACGATCCGCGCGGTCGCGTCGCGCCGGGCGATCACGATGGTGTCGAGCCACTCGTTGCTCATGGTGCTCGCTCAGATTCCAGCCGTGGCATTGACGTCGGCGTCGGTGTCGTCCGCCGGGCGTTTGCCGATGCTGAACACGCCGGACTGGGTGTGGTGGACCTCCGACGCGTCACGGATGATATTGATCGGGTCCCGCCCGGCCTCGACGTCGTCGGCCATCGTCAGAAGCATCCGACGCAGCATGACGACGCCGCGGTCTCCGGTGGCGAGGGTCTCCTCCGAGTCCAGGGTGATCGCTCCCTGAGAGCCCTGCGCCTCCGTGTCACCGGGGAACCTCTGGCGCTCCTCGTCGGTCAGCTCGTGGTTCTGCTTGCCGTTCTGCGTGATGCCGATGACGAAGTGGACCATGCGCTCCGGGTCGTTGCTGCGGATGGAGAAGAAGAGCCGGTGGCTGGTGTCGTCGGAGGGGACGACCCACAGCAGCTGGTCGGGCCGCGCGTCGGGGGTCACCGTCACGTAGTCCGGCAGCCCGAAGACGTTGGGCAGGTGCTGCTCGACCGCGAAGCCGTACTCGGTGACCTCGCCATCCTCGCCCTCCATCTCGAACCGCTGGGTGTACTTGACGCCGTGGTCGGTGCGCTCGTACGTCAGGCGGTCGGCGATGGTGGCCGGGTCGAAGAAGTTCTCGGGGTAGCCGAAGGTGCCGGTGCCCAGCATCTGGTAGCCGCTGTGCGTGGAGTGCAGCCAGGTGACGTGGGTCGGGTCGGCGGAGTTCTCGTAGATGTTGAGCCAGCTGAAGTCCGCCGGCATACCGAGGACCGCCGCGTGCGGGACCGGCCAGCTCGCGAAGTACCTCTCATCCTCCGCGGGGTCCTCCAGGGCGTCGTAGCGCGGGAGTTCGGGCTTGAGCTCGGGCGGGCCCATGTAGACGAAGACCAGGCCGTAGCGCTCCGCGACGGGATACCAGGGCTGGCGGGCGGCGTCGCGCCGGCGCCCGAGGCCCGGTTCGCAGGCCTGCTCGATGCAGTGGCCCTGCACGTCGAACTTCCAGCCGTGGTAGCAGCAGCGGATGCCGTCGTCCTCGACGCGGCCGTAGAAGAGGCTGGCGCCGCGGTGGGTGCAGCGCTCGATCACGACGCCGGGCTTGCCCTGTCCGTCCCGGAAGACGACCAGTTCCTCGCCCAGCACGCGGGTCTTCTGCGGCAGGGCGCCGGCGATCAGCGTCTCCGAGCTGGCGACCGGGTGCCAATAGCGGCGCAGTGCCTCGCCCATGGGCGTACCGGGCCCCACCTCGCGCAGGCGGGCGTTGTACGAGGGCTTCGGGCGGCCGTAGGCCGTGCCGGTGTCGATCTCTGAAGTGGTGGTCATCGTGCTGACTCCCTGCGGCTCGGGGGGCGTGGCCGGTGGCCCGTGCAGGGCCTTTTCCGGCGGGCCTGCGAGGGTGCCGTCCTGTGCGACCCTCAAACTGATAAGTTGATTCACATTCGCATTCTTCTTCGCTGGGCGTCAAGAGGCAGTTCCGGTGCCGCCTTGATCGCAGGGTCGCGGAGCTTCCGGAGCGGATGTCGGCTCCGTATACGGTGGGCGGGTGACTACCGAACCGGCGCTCGATCTGCCGCCTCCACAGCAGGCGCGTAGTCGGCGGACCCAGCAGCGGATCCTGGAAGCGGGCACGGCCCTTCTTGAGGAGGGCGGCATCGAAGCGCTCACCATCGCGGCCGTCGCCTCTCGGGCGGGCGTGTCCGTGGGCAGTGTCTATCGGCGGTTCGGCGGCAAGGACCGTCTGATCGCGGGCTTGCAGCACGCCATGATCGACGAGTTCCGCGCCGACATCATCCGCCGGTTCGCTCCGCTGCGCACCGATCCGGCCACCCTGGTCGCCTCGGCCGTCGCCGGGCTCACCAAGACGTTCGAGGCGCACGCGCCGCTGATGCGTGTCTTCATCCTGGCGAGCGCCACTGATCCCGGAGTGGCTCAGATGGGGTCCGAGGCCAGTATCGACGCCGGTCAGGTCTTCCGGAGGTTCCTGGAGCCGGTCGTGCCGATGATCGGCGCGCCGGAGCCTGAGCTGTGCCTGGATGTCGCCTTCCGCCTGGTGTACGCGGCTTGCATGAACCGCGTGCTGCACGGTGAACGCTTCGAGTCCGAGCGGCCACTGACGTGGAGTCAGCTCACCGACGAATTGGTCAACGTCGTCTGTCTGTACCTGCTCGGCGCGTCGCCGCGCTGAGTCCGGCGGTAGATCTCCCGATGTGAATGTGATTCTATCTTCACGTTCATATCTGGCGGCGGCACACCGACCCGACTCACGAAAGACGGCCGGTCGACCGTTTGCTCGACGAGGGAAGGAACCGCTCCATGCGAGAGCCGCTCAGCTACGAGATCGCCCACGGCGCCGCACTCGCCGCTCTGGAAGCGGGGAGGGCCGAGGGGCACAAGGTGTGCGCTGTCGTGGTCAATCGAAGCGGCGTCACGAAGGTGCTGCTCAGTGACGACGGCGTCGGGCTTCTCGGTGTGGAGACCGCGCGGCGCAAGGCGTACACCTCGGCCGTGAGCGGTGTCCCGACGGCCAAGTTCGCGGCCTTCGCCGCGTCCCCGCAGATGCAGGTGGCGCCTCCGCACCTGGTCGATGCCAACCTTCTGCCGGTCGCCGGCGGGGTGCCGATCGTGACGGCCGACGGGGAGGTCATCGGCGCCATCGGGGTGGGCGGGGCGGACGACACCACGGACGACCGGATCGCGAACCAGGCACGCGACTCTGTCGCGAAGATCGTCGCGTAGGCCGTTTCCTGGTAGGCCGCGTCAGGGGGAGGGGCGCGTCAGGGAGGGTCACGGTCCCTGTCTCTCAGATCGCCGCGCGGATGATCCCCACGGTGCGCGCCAGGTGCGGTTCGGCGCGGTCGGCTCGGTGGGCGACGGCCAGCTCCACGCGTGCGTCGGCGCTGGTCAGTGGCAGGTAGGTGACTCCGTCGAGTGCCAGCGCGGTCACGGGTTCGGGCACGACGGCGACGCCGAGGCCGCCGGCCACGAGTGTGACCAGAGTCGAGGTCTCGCCGACCTCGTGGCGGATGTGCGGCTCGACGCCCGCAGCGCGCAGAAGGCCGAGCACGACGTCGTACATCACCGACCGGCGGTCGGCGGAGTGCACGATCAGGTCGACACCGGCCAGGTCCGCCGCCCGTAGCCGTGTCCTTCGGGCGAGCGGGTGGTCGGCCGGTACGGCGACGACGAGCCGGTCCCGGCGCAGCGTGTGCACGGTGAGGGAGAGGTCGGCAGCCACAGGACGCAGCAGCGCGACGTCGATCGCGCTGGTGCGCAGCGCCTCGACCTGGTCGGGCGCGAGCATCTCACCGCGGAAGGAGAAGTCGACGCCGGGAAGCTCCGCCGTGAGCCGGCGGGAGAGCGCGGGCAGGAGGCTGTACGTCGCCGAGCCCACGCATCCGATCGCGAGGTGGCCCACCGAGCCGGCGGCGACGAGCCGTGCGTGCTGCGCGGCCTCGTCGACGTCGGCGAGGATCGCGCGCGCCCGCTCCAGGTAGGCCCGGCCGGCCTCGGTGAGGTCGACGCGGCGTGTGGTGCGGTGAAGCAGCTGTACGCCGAGTTCGGCTTCGAGCTGGCGGATCTGCTGGGACAGCGGCGGCTGGGCCATGTGGAGCCGCTCGGCGGCACGACCGAAGTGGCGCTCCTCGGCCACCGCCACGAAGTACCGCAGGTGGCGCAGATCCATATGTCGTCCATATCAATCAGCTCGGATATGAGTACTTCAGAATATCGCGACCCGGGACTAACGTCGCTGCCATGAGTGCTTTCCTCTACTGCGCCACCCGCACGCCGTTCGGCCGCTTCAACGGCGCGCTGGCCGGGGTGCGCCCCGACGACCTCGCCGCCGCCGCGATCACCTCGACGCTCGCCCGGGTGCCGGGTCTCGACCCCGCCGCGATCGACGACGTGGTGTGGGGCAACGCCAACGGCGCCGGCGAGGACAACCGCAACGTCGGCCGCATGGCGGCGCTGCTCGCCGGGCTCCCGGTGAGCGTGCCCGGCACCACGGTGAACCGGCTGTGCGGATCGAGCCTCGACGCGGCGATGACGGCCAGCCGCACGATCGAGTCCGGCGACGCCGAGGTGGTGCTGACCGGCGGCGTGGAGTCCATGACACGTGCGCCCTGGGTGCTGCCCAAGTCGGCGAAGCCGTTCCCGGCCGGCGATGTCACCGCGGTCTCCACCACGCTCGGCTGGCGGCTGGTCAACCCGCGGATGCCGAAGGAGTGGACGGTCAGCCTCGGCGAGGCCAACGAGCAGCTCCAGGAGCGCTTCGGGATCTCCCGCGAGCGGCAGGACGAGTTCGCCGCCCGCTCCCACCAACTCGCCCACGCCGCTTGGGAGTCGGGCTTCTACGACGACCTGGTGGTGCCGGTCGAGGGCGTCGACCTGGCCCGCGACGAGGGCATCCGGGCCGGATCCACGCCGGAGGTCCTGGCCGGACTGCGGCCCGTCTTCCGTACGGCGGAGCAGGGCGGCACCATCACCGCGGGCAACGCCAGCCCGCTCAACGACGGTGCCTCCGCGGTGCTGTTGGGCAGCGAGAAGGCCGCGGCCACGATCGGGGCCGACCCGATCGCCCGTATCGCGGGCCGCGGAGTGATGGCGCTGGAGCCGCAGGCCTTCGGCTACGCCCCCGTCGAGGCCGCCAACCGAGCCTTGGCCCGGGCCGGGATCGGCTGGGACCAGGTGGGCGCGGTCGAGCTCAACGAGGCCTTCGCCGTGCAGTCGCTCGCCTGCGTCGACGCGTGGAAGATCGACCCCGCCATCGTCAACCAGAAGGGCGGCGCGATCGCGATCGGACATCCGCTGGGCGCCTCGGGCGGCCGCGTCCTCGCCACGCTGGCCAAGGTGCTGCGCGAGACGCGGCAGCGCTACGGTGTCGCCGCCATCTGCATCGGGGTCGGGCAGGGCCTGGCCGTCGTACTCGAGAACTGCGCTGTCACGGGGGCGGACCGATGAGCCGCGCGAAGATCCTCGAAAGCACCGACGCCGCGGTCGCCGGGATCGAGGACGGCTCCACGATCCTCGTCGGCGGCTTCGGCCTGGCCGGCATGCCGTTCGACCTGATCGACGCGCTCATCCGGCAGGGCGCCAAGGACCTCACGATCGTGTCCAACAACGCCGGCAACGGCGACGTCGGACTGGCCGCGCTGCTCGCCGCGGGGCGGGTGCGCAAGGTGCTGTGCTCCTTCCCGCGCCAGGCCGACTCCTGGGTCTTCGACGGCCTCTACCGCGAGGGGAAGATCGAGCTGGAAGTGGTCCCGCAGGGCAACCTCGCCGAGCGGATGCGCGCGGCCGGGGCCGGCATCGGCGCCTTCTACTGCCCGACCGCGGTCGGCACACCGCTCGCGGAAGGCAAGGAGGAGCGCGAGATCGACGGCCGGAAGTACCTGCTGGAATACCCCATCAAGGGCGACTACGCGCTGATCGGCGCGCATGTCGCGGACACCATGGGCAACCTCGTCTACCGCAAGACCGCCCGCAACTTCGGACCGGTCATGGCCACGGCCGCGACGACGACGATCGTGCAGGTCGACGAGGTCGTGGATGCCGGCAAGCTCGACCCGGAGGCCGTCGTCACCCCCTCCATCTACGTCGACCGGATCGTCCAGGTCGAGGCCCGTCACTACACCGTCCAGGGGGCACGATGACCACGACGCCGTACGCCGATCACCGTCTGTCGATGGACGAACTGGCCGCCGTCATCGCACGGGACATCCCGGCCGGTTCCTTCGTCAACCTCGGCATCGGCCAGCCCACCAAGATCGCCGACCATCTGCCGGACGGCTCCGGGGTGGTGCTGCACACCGAGAACGGCATGCTCAACATGGGGCCGAAGGCGGAGGGCGACGTGGTCGATCCGGAACTCACCAACGCCGGCAAGGTCCCGGTGACCGAGCTGCCGGGCGCGGCGTACTTCCACCACGCCGACTCCTTCGCCATGATGCGCGGCGGACACCTCGACGTCTGCGTCCTGGGTGCCTACCAGGTCGCCTTCAACGGCGACCTCGCCAACTGGCACACGGGTAGGCCCGACGACATCCCGGCCGTGGGCGGCGCGATGGACCTGGCCATCGGCGCCAAGGACGTCTACGTCATGATGACCCTCTTCACCCGCACCGGTGAGCCGAAGCTCGTGCCGCAGTGCACCTACCCGCTCACCGGCGTCGGCTGCGTCAGCCGCGTCTACACGGACCACGGCGTCTTCGACGTCGGCCCCGAGGGCGTACGGATCCGGGAGACGTACGGCGTCAGCGCCGACGAACTCTCCGAGCGACTCGGCATCACGCAGTCTTAGCGTTTCCGCGCAGCCCCGTACCTGCCTCGGCCTCGGTGCCACCCTTATGGGGCGCCACCGAGGCCGAGGACTGACCGGCACTACATTCCGCTGGTCATTTCGATATAGGTGGTGCCGGTGACCTTGCCGTGGTCGTAGGTGCCGCTGACCTTGGCGCTGCCTTCATAGCCAGGTGTGGGGACCAGCAGTTCCTGGTCCTTGGCGTTGACGGTGACGTTCAGCTTGGCGTGTTCGCCGGGGATGCTGACCTTCCAGCGCGTCGGGTAGCTCTTGCCGCTGGTCGGGCTGGTCCAGCGGGTGGACTCGTCGGGCGTGAGGGTTGCCTCGGTGAGGGTCTGGGTGCCGTCGGGCTTCAGGATGGTCGCGAAGTTGTTCTTCTTGCCGTCGTACTGCTGGTTCCAGATGCTGACCTTGTCGCCGTTGGACAGGTTGAGGTTCATCCAGGACCAGGAGGCGCGACCCGTGGCGACGTCCGGCAGGGGTCCCCACTGGCGGTCCAGCCACGACTGCCCGCGGACCTTCTCGGCGCGGCCGTTGATGGTCAGGGTTCCGGAGGTGTCCACCGTGGGCAGGGCGTACTCGTAGTTCGAGTACTTCGCGTCCCCGAACATGGGGAAGTAGCCGGTGCCCAGGTTGTAGAGGACGTTTCCGCGGGGGCGCAGTGTGACGTCGATGGTTCCCTCGGGGACCTTGGCGCGCAGCTTCATCTCCTTGGCGTCGCCGGTCCAGGTGATGTTGTCGGTGTGGATGTCCACGCCTTCCTTGTCGGAGAGCCCCGTTCCGAGGGGGAGGGGGACCTCCGACCTCGTGTACCAGCCCGTGTCCTCGTTGACCACCGACACCTTCGAGACGGCGCCTCCCTGCTTGCCGACGCCGGCGTTGAGGTAGTGGACCAGGAAGCCGTATCGGTGGCCCCCTGCGGTCACGTGCGCGGTCAGGTACCAGGATTGGTTGGGCTGGTCGGCGTCGTAAGTGAGGCCCGCAGCAGGGTCGACTAGGGCCGGGACGCTGGTCTGTGACAGCCCCTTCTGGGAGGTGGTGGTGTGCGCCGCGGCCGAGCCGGCGGTCGTCGCGGTGGCTGTCCCTCCCGCGGCAAGGGTGAGCGAGGCGACGAGCGCGGAGGCGACAGCGGCTGCGCCGACGGTGGTCTTACGCATGATGACTCCTTGTGCGGTTCCCTGTACTGGACCGACGCGGTGTACGAAACGGTTTCGTACTATCCGAAGTCGCGATGTCGAGTGGAGGAGGACCTGCATAGTGGACAAATGGATGCTCCGCCCGGCAGTGCGGGCGACTTTGTGCGGGCGCCCTGTGAGCGACTCGGATTAAATCCTACACCTGTAGGATTACTTCTAGTTCGCTCCGTGTCAAGCGGGTCCAGGCGGAGCCGCTGTGCCGGATCCGGGATGGGGCGCCGACTCATGACGGTGCTCAAGCGTGAAGATCGGGACGGATACGCTGGTCCGACTGGCGGGCTGGCGCCCGTACAGCCGACTGAGGAGGATGCTTGGGAGACAAGCCGAGTACCACCCGACGCCCGGGCCGCCCCAGGGCGGATTCCGCCGCGGTGCCCGCCGAGCGGGACGTCCTGCTGCGGGGCCTGGAGGCCTTCGCGACGCTCGGATACGACCGGGCGTCGGCGCGGGAGCTCGCCCGCCGTCTCGGAGTCGGCCCCACCTTCATCAACGACCGCTACGGCTCCAAGGCGGCCTATTGGCGGGCCGTGGTGGATGCCGCGCTCGGGGCTCAACTCGAGGGCATGGTGCCGCCAGCCCCAGGGAGTGACGACGGGGAGGTTGTGCGGCAGTTCGTCACGGAGTTCTACCGCGTCAGCATCGGCGAGCCTTACCTCGCCATGTTGATGGCGGATGAGTCTGCACAGGAGACCGAGCGGCTGGACTACCTCTACCAGCGTTACATCGAGCCGACGCTCGCCCTCGTCGTGCCCAGCATCGAGAGGCTGATGACCTCCGGTGGCATGGCGCGGGTCCCGATGGACGTCGTCTTCTTCGCCATCATCGCCCCCGTCTCAGGACTGGTCCAGGAACCTCTCGCCCGGCGCCTGGGGAGCCCGGAACGCATGCAACAAGCGGACCGTCACGCCAGGGCGGAGGCCCTGGCCGGACTGGTGGTGGACGGCCTGCTGGCAAGAAGGCACCAGTGACCCGCTGGACATGGGGTGGGGAAGCCTTGCGTGGGGCGATCAGTGAGCTGATCGCCCGGGCAGTCTTATGTCGACGATGTCGTCCGCCCGGTTGATCCGTTGCTCCCGCCGCGGACTGATGCACGGGGCGGGTTGGCTCCTGTCGGCTCGGCACTTCGCTCGAACGTGAGCCGCGCGCGAGCTGCTGAGGACAAGGGGAAGCCGTACGAGTCGGCCATCCCGTGGCGCTCCCGGGCTGCGGCGCGCTGTTCCTGATCGATATCCGTACTCAGTGCCTTGTCGGCGCCCAGGGTGTCGAACTCCCGTACGCGATCGGGCAGTCGACGATGACCAGAATCGTGCTGTTCGGAGCGGCCGGGGAAGTCGGCTCCCACGTTGTACCGATTCCGGCGGCCGCGGCCGTGGGGTCACCGAAGTCGCCCGAGATCTCGTCCGGTTCGCTTCGGTGCCCAGCGGGGTGTGGCCCGTCTCCGGCCATGTCACCGATCCCGGCGCGGTCAGCGACCCCGCCAAGGATGCCGACGCGCTTCTACTGACCATTGGCGGGCCCGGCTTGCGCAGGGTGCGACTACACCGACAACACGCTGGGCACCGAGGGCGGCGGAAAGATCATGACATGCGCCGTTTGCCGCCCAGTTCGAGCAGGACTGGTTCGAGAGTGACTCACCTCCCGCCTCGTCCGTTCCGGCAGCTGAAGCTGCCGGGACGGCACCCTGCGCCGGGACCGTCGGGAGGTCAGCCGGTTTGAGTTTGCTGAGGACGGCGATGGCGGCCGCGGCGGCGTTCTTGGCGGCCAGCGGGCTGGGAACCCTCCGCGTCCCGCTGGCTCTTGTCCGAGTCGGCCTTGTCGCTGACACCTCGGATGATCAGCATGTCCACGGTGCCGGCGAGGTGGGCGGCCTGCGAGACGCCCGCTCTCTCCCTCTCGATGGCGGCGGCGTCGTTGTAACTCTCGTGGATGTGACGCGCGATCGCGGACTCGGCGTTGGCGAGGACTACGTCCCTGACAGCGATCGGCTTGAAGTGAGTCCGGTACTCGGTGCCACGCAGGGCGTGACGGGCGGCTTGCTCCAGGCGGTGGGACACTCGTCAGGCCTCGGGACGCACGAGGAAGCCCTCCGGGACTTGCTTGTCGCCGTGGATGCCGTACATCTTGGTCGCCACCACGACGTCACCGATGTGAACGTCGTCCGTCAGACCGTCGGCAACCCCCACGAAGAACAAGGCTTGCGGGGCGATTCACGTGTTCACGCGTTCCGTGAGGGTGGCCGCAGTGAGAGTGCCCTCGCCGATCTCGGCCAGGGCCCCTGGAGGTGCCGGGCAGCCGACCGCGCTCGACACGCGTACCGGAAGGGCGGTGGACGAGCTCCCTGAGATCGGTGAGGCACGCCCCCTACAGCGTCATACTCAACAGACAGTGCCGTGAGGATTGCCGCGGTAGGGGAAGTGGTGCCTGCCACGTGATCGGCCTCGACCGTTCTTCTCATACGCGGGTGCAGATTTTCACGGTAGAGCATGAACACACCGGACATCAGGATCGCCGACTCAGTGCAACGTGCCAACGTCAGGCGAAGGCAGGTACCGCTACCGGCGGTTGCGGTCCGATGTACCGCGCCGCCGGGCGGATGATCTTTGAGTCCTGTGCCTGTTCCAGGATGTTGGCGCTCCAGCCCACGACCCGGGCCGCCGCGAATGTCGGGGTGAACATCTCCCGGGGCAGTCCGCACAGTTCCATGACCACGCCCGCGTAGAACTCGACATTTGTATGGAGCTCGCGTCCCGGTTTGAGCTCGGCCAGGATGGCCTCCACGTGCTGTTCGACCTCGATGGCGAATTCGACCAGCGGGCCGCCGATCTGCTGGGCGATGCCGCGCAGCATGCGGGACCGGGGATCCTCGGTGCGGTAGACGGGATGACCGAAGCCCATGATGCGCTCACCGGCGAGGACGCGTTCGCGTATCCACGGGTCGATGCGGTCGGGCGTGCCGATGGCATCCAGGGTGTCCAGCGCGCGCCTGGGAGCGCCGCCGTGCAGCGGGCCGGACAGGGCTCCCACCGCGCCGACCAGCGCAGCAACCACGTCCGCGCCGGTGGAGGCGATCACCCGCGCGGTGAAGGTGGAGGCGTTGAAGCCGTGGTCGATGGTGGAGATCAGGTACTGCTCGACCGCCCGGGCCCGCCGCGGTTCCGGCTCCGAACCCGTCAACATGTAGAGGTAGTTCGCGGCATACGACAGATCGTTGCGCGGATCTACTGGCTCCAAGCCCCGCCCCAGCCGGTACAAGGCCGTCAGCAGTGTGGGCACGGCCGCCGTGGCCGCCACCGTGTCCGCGCGGCGCTGCTCGGCATCAATGTCGTACACCGGCCGGAACCCCTTCACTGCCCCGAGTAGCGACAGCGCACTGCGCAGGCCGGCCAGCGGCCCGGACGGGCCGCTGGCCGCGGCGATGGCGGGCAGTGCGGCGCGAACCTCCTCGGGCAGCCGACGCAGCGCGGCCGTCTCTGTGGCGAAGGCGGCGGCCCGCTCGGCGTCCGGCAGTTCGCCGTGGACCATCAGATGCCACACGTCCTCGAAGCTGCGGGTCTGCGCAAGGTCGACAGCGGAGTATTGGCGATAGTGATAGAAGCCCTCCAGCCCCCTGACGTCACCCAGGACGGTGTTGGTGACCACGACGCCCGCGAGGCCCCGCGGCACGTCGATAGAGACGGATGCGGTCCGGTCGATCGGCATGCTTTCCTCCTTCAACTTGATTCGACTGTCTATGCTTGACTAGATAGCTGTCAATATTGATTGAATCAAGTTGTCGATGCTGCGGACGGCGCCCCTCTATGCGCAAGGCCGGGCCAGCCTCCGCCGAGCCTCGGTTCGATAGGCGGTGAAGTAGTGCGGGAGACCGTGCGCACGATGAACGCCGCCGCCCCCGGGGCGGGCGGACGATGCGGCGGAGCAGCGGACTTGCCGGTACGGCGCAGACGGGCGAGGCGACGGTCAGCCTGACGCGCGGCGAAATTTCGATTACTCAGGTAATCGGTAAGCCGATCCGACCCCGGTCCGACCCAGCCCCCGACGAAACACGCCAGCAAGGCTGCTGACCTGCACAAATGTGAACCGTGGAGGTCAATTGCTACAACCGCCAGCTTGAAACTGCCGCACCCTTTCCGACCTGGGCTTATGAGGGTCGAAGCGGCTGTGACCTGCTAGGACGGTTCGCAAAGGCGATCGGAGGCAAGCTCAGATGCGCTCCCTCTGAACTTGCCTCAAAGCGACCTAAGTTGACCGGGTGGATCAGGGACGATGACCTTCCGACGGGTCTCTCGTTCGAGCCTCGGCCGAGCTGCGATGGGGACGCGTGCCTACGTGGGAGCCAGGCATACGAAAGCCTCCAGGACGGCAATCCTGGAGGCTTCGCTGGTACCGATTGGAGGTCGGTTCCGGACGCCACCCGTGGTTTTAGCGGGCCTTGGTGGCGTTCATGTCTTTGCGAGACGACTCCCAGAATGCCATACGACGTCCCCTCTCTGCACTACTTGCAGCAGGCTTCACCCCAACCAGAGGCAGTCACAGGCGCCCACACCTTGCGGCAGGGGCTCGCTCCGCTCCCGCGGGTCGCGGCCGATCTGGTCCTTCTTGGAGACCTCACTGAGCTCTGGCGTGTCCGGCTCAACACGACGTTGTCGTCGCGCGGTTCGAAGCCAAGCGTTATGTCAGGTCAGCAGACCAGTGTTGGCCGTGGCTGAATGCGGTCAGCTCGACTGGTCACGGTTCCGTGCGGCGAGCCTTCCTGGACCGTCTCGGCGCGGGACCGTGCCAGCTCATCTCTTCGCCTACCAGCTGGCCAATGGAGTCATAGACAGACCTGGGTGGACTGCTGCCCAGGACCCTGTCGTGTGTCACACCTGCGATTTCCATGGCTGTACCAATCCGGCTCATCTTCGGCTCGGGACAGCAGCAGAGAACCGCGCGGAGTGGTCACTGCGACGGGGAAATCCCCACGGCCCTCTCGCGGACACGCATGGAGCTGCTGGTCGCACACGAGCCATCGCTCAGGCGATTCGTGCCGGACCTGAAGTGGGAGAGCCGCCCGAAAGGATCGAGCAACTGATCCTGGCGGCTGAGGAAGAAGGCCTCCCCTTCACCAGAGAGTCAAGCTGTGTGGGCATACTCCACGGCCAGCGCTGCCGCCTCGGCAAGGGTTTCAGCGACGGGTACACCAATGCTGCGGAGGATGTCGGGATGCGTCAGGCCCCCGGCGTACGGCACGGGGTGAATCTGATTCGCGAGCGCAGCGCGGACGTCATCGACGGCATCGCCTATGAGCACAGTCGGCCGGTCTCCAGTGGTCTGGCGCAGCGTCGAAAGATGCCTGGACAGGGACTGCTTCTTGCTCCTGGAGGAAGGGCCGGTGCGTCCGTCGACCCGTAGGAACAGGGAGCCGATGCCAAGATCCGAGATGTGGCGAGTCAGCCCGTTGTGGGCGCTCAGTGACAGAACGGAGTGGCTGCAACCGCTCCGGATCAGCCGGTTGAGGAGGTCCTCGGTTCCGGGCAGGAGGTCAGCCGGCGGTCGCCGGGAGTGGTACGTCTCGAACGCCACACTCGCTCGTGTCCGCTCTCGATCGGTGAGCGCTCGACCGAGTATTCCGGCGCACATGGCGGGGGCCGATGTGGCGAAGTGATGTCGGACGGTGTCGGAATCGACTGGCTGCGCGCCCAAAGAAGCCAGGGCTGCATTCACCGCTCCGACCTGGCGCTCGACGTCGTCAGCGAGCGTGCCTCTCCATCCCCACACCAGGTGTGGCCGGTTCAAGATCCGTGGCACGGACGTGGCTTCCTCTCTTGATCAGGTGAAGAGTACGACTCCGTTTCTGTAGAACGGATAATCACATGTGCCGGATCTTGTGAAGATCCGCCGTCAGGACCCGGATACGCTGGTAGTCCCTCTCGATCGCCCCGGGCATCTCATCGGCAAGGACGATCTCGCAGGCTTTCCCGCCGGGCAGGAGCGGCGCAGTCCTGGGGATGAACGAGCTCGGGTTCGTGTTAATGCACACTGCGGTGGGCAACACGGCAAGGGCCTGCAGCACGGCTGATTCAGGTGCGCCTCCGCGCGGTGCGTTCACGTATATCCGGGCCACACGGCAGCGGGGGATGTCGCTGCTGTGGCGGGAGGTACAGCAAGCCTCGTCCAACGCTGCGTCGATCGGGTCGTGACCGGTGATCTCCCATATCGCCTCGTCGCCACGCGATCGGTTGGTGACCACTCCGGCGGACAGCAGGACCGGACCGCGCTCGGGCTCGAACGCCACGTGGCATGACATCGCCCCCGATGTCACGCCCAGGGTGTCCAGAGCACGGCACACATACAGGGACAGTCGGCGGGCGAGGAGGTCGTGGCGGTGCAGTAGGTCGATTCGGTCGAGTAGTCCCGTCGGAGCGTGCCCGTGTGCCCAGATGCCGGTAACAGCGTGCTGAGGGCCGTCGGGTCCGAGCCGAGTGACGCTGTTGACCACGTACTGTCGCCCCGCCACCCGTTCCCGCAGGACGAGGGCCGCGTTCCCGCTTTGGTGGAAGGCAGCCCCCTGGATCTGCGGCCAGACGGCTGCTATTGACTGCTTCGTGGGGCACTCGGCGGGTCCCGCGGTCACGCCAATCGCGGCGGAGGTCAGTCGGTAGGCCGACGCCGGATGGCAGTCGGCCCATGCAAGTGCCTCGACGAGGCTGGTCGTACGCAGAGTGCGGGGCACGGCGATCCCTGCCCGTGACAGCGCTTCCGTCTGAACACCTCGATCCGTTCGGAGGAGCGCCGACCCCGGCATGCCGCTGCCGGGCAGGCGCAGTTGCCAGGCGATCCGTTCGGCCAGCTCCACGCCTGCCGCGCTTGCGGCCACCACGGCTTCGACTCCGACCGTGCGTAGCTTCTTGACGGTGCGACGCAGATCTCCGGCGTACTCAATGACGGCGGTGTACGTCTCATCCGGCGTTGTGTTCCTGTAGGCCGGAGGCCTTGTGCCGAGACCGAGAGTGACCGCAAGGGCGTCTCGTCCTCGGCGGGCCAGTGCGTCTGCGTAGCCGGAACCGGGTTGCGGGGCGATGACCGCGACGGCCGTTGTCCCCGCCGTATGCGGGGCTGTGGCCAGAGCTGCGGCATGGGCGGTGGTCATCGGGCAGCTTCCAGGGACGTTCCGTGCGTGGGTGAAGGTGGGGCTCACCGTGTGCAGCTCGTGGTGTGGGCGGGGCGGGAGATTCGCACCGTGAGGTGATCGGCGACCAGGTCGAGGCGTTTCGCGCAGTCGGCGGCGGTGGGGCCGGTGACGACCCAGTGGGCGATGCGGTCGTCGATGCTGGTGCGCGGTGGCGCGGCCACTTGGGTGCCGAGGTCGCGTGTCCAGACGAGTCGTTCCAGCCACAGTTGGTCGTGTACGGGCCCGTGGGCATCGAGCCGTTGGATGTGGCCGGTGTGCTCGGGATAGAGGAAGCGGATCGCGGCGGCTTCCGAGCGGGTCGGGGCCAGGTCGGGCTTCTCGCCGGCTGCGAGAGTGGCCAGCGCCTGGGGCAGGTTCACGCCGGTTGCGCGGTCGACTAGGAGGGGGATGAGGTCTCCCGCGGGTCGGCCGTTGATCTCGATCACCCTGAGGCCGTTGCTGGTCAGCCGCAGCTCGACGTGCACGACGCCCCGGGTGACTCCGAGAGCTTGCACTGCCGCGGTCACGACATCGGCGAGGAGAGGGTCGGTCAGCAGCGGGTCCTGCGCGTCGACGCTGTGTTCGATCTCCTGGAATTGCGGTTCGGGGCCGAGTGTCTTGCGAGTAACGGCCACGATCTGGATGTGCTGCGGGCCGAGGATCACGGTCTCTGCGCTGATCTCTGGGCCTAGGAGGTATTCCTCGACCAGGGCGCCGGGCACGGACCACTCCTCCAGCCCCAGGACGCTGTCCACCAGAGCTCGGGGGAAGGCCTCGCGGACGTCCTCGTCGCTGTCGGCCCGCAGGACGCCCGCGCTTCCTGCCCGGCCTCGGGGCTTGACAACGACCGGATAGCCCAATCCACGGGCGATCTCAACCGCCCGGTCGGCATCCTGTGCAAGGTGGGAGCGCGCCGAGGGAACTCGGTGCTCGGCCAGGAGGCGCCTCATGGTGGCCTTGTCCCGGCAAGCAGCAGCCGCAGCTGGGGAGTTACCCGGCAGGCCGAGGTGGTAGGTCAGCCTGGCCGCGAGTTCGACGTAGTGCTCCATGTACGTCGTCACGCCGGCCACCCCGAGCTGGCTGGCGGTATTCCGTACGAAGTCCACCACGTTCTCGGCGTCACGCAGGTCAACTGCCGCCTCCGCTGCCAGGTAGGGACGGGCCCAACTAGGCGGGGCTTGGTCGACGAGCACCACGGGCCGGACGCGGGCGATCTGGCGCAGAACGTATTCGCGATATTCGGGCGCCCCGGCGCCCAACAGTAAAATCGGATTAGATCCAGGGGAAGTGCGGCTGCTCATGCTGCGTCTCCAGTGTCCTGAGAAGGAAAGGAAGGGGTGTGGACTCCTGCTTCGATTGCGGTCAGAACGCGCTGACGCCATGAGAGGGCGTAGCGCAGACAATTCGCTTCATTTTTGTGCGGGCCGCGGGAACGCGGCAGGCGAAATGTGCAGTCACGGGCGGATACACGGCGCCCTTGAGCGGACCATGCGTGTGAGTCAGCGCTGCCCAGGAGGTATGCGACTTTCCGCAGGCCCATGATTTTGAAGCCGAATCCATGGCACCGGCCGGGACCGAGGATGTCGGCAACCGTTTCCACGATGTCGGCTGCTTCGCCGGTTGCCTGGATACGGCAGACGGAGCCGATGCCGACAACTGGTTCCGTCAGCAGATTGATGCCCGCGCGGTGGTAGAGATCAATGCAGTGTTCGTAGTCGGCGGGGCGACGGCCCTGCACGACGGGGATGATGGGGAGGTCCGGGTCCGCGCTACGCAGGTCCAGATAGTTCCCGACGGTGCGCCGTAGGTGCTCCTGCACGCTCAACCCGGTGCCGGGATAGAACTGGCGGCCCACAGATCCGCCGTGAATGATGGCGTCCTCGCACATCCAGTCCTGTGGCGCCGCCCAGACCAGGTTTCCGATTTCGTCGCGATAGCGGCGTATCTGTTGGGCGTATGTGCGCGGGCTGGGGCCGGTATCCCAGGTTCCGTCACGGCTGAGTTGGGTGAATCCGCCGGAGTCCACAGCGAACGGACCCAGCGCTCGTGGATAGGTATGCCGAATGGCCAGGTGGGGATTGGCCACGAAAAGCGGCACGTCAGTGTGAGCGAGGAAGTGAGGCTTGGCGCCGAGGAAGAAAGTGCGGAACTCCGGCCCGGTCACGGGATGGCCTTCGGTGAGGTCTCGTCCCTTTGCTGTGGCCGCTGCTTCGTGCCCACGTTGTGCCCGAAACCGTCGCATCGCTCGCCGTCGCGGTGAACCGGGCGGGCCTCTGCGCGGGGGATGGCCTCAGGGGAACTGTGCTCCAGGAGGTGGCTGCCGCGGCGTAGGCGATCGCGAAGGAGGAGCAGGGCAACGGCGACGCCTGTCATCCAGATCTTCCCGATCAGCTGTCCGGGCAAGTAGTGCAGAGATCCGAAGGCGAGCGACAGGAAGAGGAGGCTGTCCGCGATCAGGCCGGCTGCGTTCGAGATGGCCAAGGCGATCGTGAAGCCGTGTTTGCGGAGCCGTTCGTACACGACGAAGTCGAGGGATTCTGAGAGGGCATAGGCCGCTGCGGACGCGGTCGCGACGGTCTCATTGGCTGTCCAGGACGATAGGACCACTCCGCCTGCCATGGCCATCGCCGCGGGGGTGCGCCCGGCCAGTTCCCTGCTGACGTCGCGCATGACCAGCGTCAGGCCCACGACATACACCCCGGCCGGGGCCAGGACTCCGGGCGCTACGGGTGCGGCCGGGTAGCGGGTGGTCAGCCAGTTCGCGGTCGGGATGGTCGCCAGATATCCCGACGTCGCAAGGACGGCGGCGGCGAGCTGTCGGCCGCTGTAGCCGGTCACGCTGCCGCTCCGTGAGAAGCCTGGTGGGTAGGTGTCGAGTGGTTCATGACGGACCGTCAGCGCTCTGAGGCAAGCCGTGGTGCGGCAGTCGGTCGTGCGAGCGCGAGGCCGTAGAGCGGTCCGGCAGTCCACCAGCGCGTCAATTCCAGCCCCCACAAGGCGAGTTCACGGCGTAGGACCGGTTCGCGGAACTTTGCTGATACCTCGGTGCGCAGATGCTCGCCCGCCGCGAAGTCGACCGCCAGGCCGAGCGCGGGGATCTTGACGATCTGGTTCGTACGCGACCTCAGCCGCATCTCGATCCACTCGTTTTCGGCGTCCCACCGGACCACGTGTTCGAAGGCGCCGAGATCGAAGTCGGCGCCCAGTTCCCGGTTGACCACGCTGAGCACGTTCTTGTTGAACGCCGCTGTCACGCCGGCCGCGTCGTTGTAGGCAGCGATGAGGGAACGCTCGTCCTTGACCAGGTCGGTGCCGAGCAGGAGGGCGTCGCCGGGCGAGAGCAAGGAGCGTATGGAGGACAGCAACGTGGCGCGCTCGCGGGGCAGAAGGTTGCCGATCGTGCTTCCCAGGAACGCGAGGAGCCGGGGTCCGGGCGTGCCCGGCAGGGCCAGGCCGGTGGTGAAGTCGGCGATCAGGGCATGGACGTTCAGGCCTGGCCGGTGCTTGACCAGGGCGTGTCCCGCCTGGGTGAGGGCGCTCTCGCTGACGTCCACCGGCACGTACGTGTCCAGGTCCGGCAGGGCGTCCAACAGGTGCCGGGTCTTCTCGGACGAGCCGGAGCCCAGTTCGATCAGGGTGCGCGCCCCGGTCATTGCGGCGATGTCGGCGGAGCTGGCGATCAGCAATTCGCGCTCGGCGCGCGCGGGATAGTACTCGGGCAGTTCGGTGATCCTTTCGAACAGGTCACTGCCGTGGGCGTCGTAGAACCACTTGGGCGGGAGCGTTTTCGGGGTGCGCGTGAGGCCGCGCAGAACGTCGGCGCGCAGGGCGGCATCGGTGGTCTCCTCGGGCAGGGTGTGGGTGATCAGGAACGAGCTCACTGATGGGGCTCCTTTTCCGCTTCGAGTTCAGGAGTGGGAGGTAGGGCGTGTGAGTACGTCGTGGTGAGGCGTCGTCGGGCCGTGGCGAGGGTGAGGGCTGCGGCAGCTGCTCCGGCCGGGAGGAGGAGCTGGGTGTGGGTGAGGCCTGCGGCGGCGGTGCCGATCGCGCACCCGATGTCCAGGAAGGCGACCAGCAGGGCGTGGGCCTCCGTGGTGTGCCCAGATGGTGCGAGGGCGCTGGTCATGACGAAGGCCGCGCCGAGGAGGGGGGCCATGGCCAGCCCGGGGAGCACTGCCGAGGACAGCACGGTCGCGGGGTTTCCTGCGATGGTCAGGGGGATCCAGCCGGCGGCGAACACGGCGGACAGGACGATCAAGTGGTCGGCGGTGCTGCCCGACCAGGATCGGGCCCCGTAGGCGAGGCCGCCCAGGACGGCGCCGCACGACAGAGCCGCGGGCAGACCTCCGGACAGTCCGGGGGCGCCGAGCCGATCGGCCGCCTCCACGGCCACGGGAGTGAGAGCCCCGATGGTGACTCCGGCACACGCCATCGCCGCGTACAGCACCCGAAGGCGCACCGAGCGGATCGGGCCGAGCCAATCGGGCCGCGCGGGCTGGGAGTTGGCGTGGTGAGCACGGGAGACCGGGGTGCTCACGAACAGGGCGGTGCCGAGCGCACCGACGGCCGCGGTCGCCACGAGCGCCCAGGACGCGGACGTGGCCGTGACGATCGTGGCCACCAGCAGCGGGCCGACGATGTAGATGAGCTCCTGGGTCCCGGAGTCCAGGGCCAGCGCCACCCGCTGATGGGCGGGCGACGGCATCATCCCCTTCGCGCCCCACAGCGTTCTGAGCGCTGCATCCAGCGGGGGCCGTGTTGTTCCCGCGACCGTCACAGCGGCGACCGCCCACCCCACCTCGCCTGGCCCGGTGGCCAAGGCGAGGAAGGCCGTACTGCTCAGGGCGGCACCGACGGGGAACACATGCCTTGGCCCGTGGCGGTCAACCAGGCGGGCGCTGAGTGGGCCGCCGATGGCATTGGCCACCAGGTACACCGCGGCGAGCAGGCCGGCCGTAGATCCGTCCTCGGCACCGTGATCGGTGCCGAGGAGGATCGCCAGCGGGGCCATCCCGGTGGGCAGTCGCCCGATGAGCGCCCCGGACAGCAGCTGCGCCGCGTGAGGCACACGCAGCACGTCGCGGTACCGAACCCCCGGGAGCGGCCTGTCGGCGGACGCCCGCGTGTCGTCGAGCAGGGTCATGGCCGACGTGCGGGGAGGTATCCCCCGGTCCCGACGGTGGGCGCGACGCGTGCGGTGGCCGCGGGGTGGAAGTCCGGCTCCCATCCGGGAGCGTTCCGCCAAGCACTGTGGGCCAGGCACCGCAGAGCCCAGCCCATGGCATCAGCCTCCGCAGTGGAGGGCCCCTGAGGACTGGCCGCAGCGAGTTGGCACTTGTGGTGCCACTGCGTGGAGAGATCGAGCACTCCCGCCGCGAGCTTTCTCTCGGCCAGGCAGCCGGTCGCCTCCACGACGGCGAGTCGCTGGGCAAGGAAGCGCGCGAAGCGCTCGTCGCGCTCGCGCGCCCACCCCTCGTCGTGGAGTGTGGCGGTGAGCCGCAGGCTCGTCTGGGGACTTTCGCTGGCGGGGCTCGTCCGGTGCGGCGCGCTCATCGCGAGTCCACCAGCTGGTACTCGACGCCGAGCACCTTCGGTTCACCGGCGGGTGTGAACTGGGCGAGGGTCTGTCCCTGGAACTCGTCGAGGATCGCCACGCGCGGGGTCTTGTTGAAGACGGCCTGCTGCGCACCTGGGGAGAGCTTGACGTTGCCGCTGTAGATGAAGCCGTCCTTGAGCTGCTCCATCCGGTTGTGCGCGGTGGGGAACACCGCGATCGCGCCGCCGTGTCGGAGGCGGAGGGCGTAGATCTTCGGGTTGGTGGCCTGGGTGGCTTCCCAGTGCAGCGTGGCGTACTTGGCGTTCTTGTAGGTGGCGCGTTCGCGGTAGGTGGAGACGGCGGTGCGGGTGGCTGCGGTGCTGGCGAGTTTGGTGCCGGCGTGCTTCCCGCCGGTCTCGTACAGGTCCTCGAAAGCGGTCGATGTCTGATCGGGGGCGAGGGTGCCCACGCGGGTGGAGGGCGCGACGGCGGTGGCCAGACCGTGATTGCTGGTGTCGACGGCGGGGATCGAGTTCTTCTGGTCGGCGTAGACCGCGGCGACCATCTTGAAATGCTGGCCGCCGGTCTTGTCGAAGACGAGGAGTGCTTCGGACTTCGACCCGCTGGCCGTGGCCTGGACCGCGAACCAGCTCTGGCCTTCGGGGATGTAGTAGGAGCGGTTACGGTAGCTGAAGGGTTTCTCGTAGTACGCCTGGTCCTTCTTCGACCACGTCGTGAAGAGGCGGTAGTAGGCCGTGGACTGCTCGTAGAGCTGTCCGCCTTCCACAGTGCCGAGCAGGTCGCGGTCCTGGATCTTGTTGGCCCTTGAGTTGATCGCCTCGTAGCGGTCGACGATCTTGGAGGCCTGGGTACTCGTCACCACCCCGGTGGGTGTCGGGCTCGCGGTCGCCGTGGGGGGACCTGGCTTGTCGGGATTCGTGCCGCATGCGGTGAGGGCGACGGCCATGGTCGCACCGGCGGCGAACAGGGTCAGGTGGTGCAGGCTCCGGGATCGGGGCGTGTGGGGCATCGTGCCGTGTACTCCTTCTCCAGTGGTGGAATGTGACGGTCCGCGGGTCTGGCCCGGCCTCCCGGCCGCCTGATGAGCGGCCGGCGAATCCACGGGAGGACCTCGGGAGTTGACGAGATTCGGTCCACGGGCGCTGCGGCTTGCTGCGGCGGGGCTCGTCATGCGGACATCCCGGGTGTGCGTGAGGGGCGGTGCAGGAGCGCGGCCAAAGGCAGGCAGAGCGAAGCGCCGAGGAGTCCGGACAGGAGGGTCGCCAGGGCGACGACGTGGTGGCCGCCATGCGCGAGCGCCCATCCGCCCAGGGCAGGGGCGCACAGAACCGCGGCCGCGAGGGTCGTGCCCCAGATGCCCGCGTAGATGCCGCGGCTCGATGCCGGGGCGATCCGGTTGAGGATGTTCGTGGCAGCGACGAACGCAACGATCTCGCCCGGTACGGCGAGGGCTGCGGCGGCGCTGTAGCCGACCGTCGAGGACGCGAGGCCTGCTGAGCCCATCCCGGCGCCGAGGATGATTCCGCTCAGGCCGAGCAGTCCCACCATCGGGGTGGGACGCTGTGCTCGGCGTGCGAGCCAGGGGTTGAGTAGGGGCGACAGCCCGATCACGGCGGCGGCGCTGGCGACCTGTGTCCACCCGTAGGCCGCGGGCGGCAGACCGTCCTGGGCCATCATCATCGGGAGCACAGAGAACAGAGCGGCTACCGGGATCAGGGTCAGCAGGCTCGCCAGCCACAGAAGCCACAGCAGGGGGTCGGTGAAGGCCTCCCGGCTTCCGCTGTGCTCGGGCGTCTGTGCTGGGGCGGAGGGCGGGACAACCCGCAGTGCGACGACGGCGAACCCAGCGCACACCAGCGCATTGCACCAGAACAGCACGGGGATGCCGATCGGCCCGGCGAGGGCTCCGCCGACGAGTCCGGTGGTGGCCGCGCCGAGATTGACGGCGAAGTGCCGCCAGCCGGTGACGCGGGCACGCCCTGGTTCGTCCGGGATCGTGTCGGCGACAGCGGCGGTCACGATCGGCCGTGGGGCGTCGTAGACAAGACCGGCGACCGCAGCAGCGACGCCAAGTGTGATCGGGGTGCGCGCCGCAGCGAGGAGCGGGAAGCTGGCTGCTGCCACCACCATCGCGCCCACCAGGGTGGCCCTGCGGCCGATCCGGTCGGCCAGCCAGCCGCACAGCAACTGGCCTGTGAACCATCCGGCACCCCACAGCGCCAGGACGCCACTGGACGTTGAGGTGTCGAGGTGGAGCTCGTCCAGGCGGTAGGGCAGGTACGGGTAGACAAAACCTGCTGCGCGCACGGCGAAGGTCCCGATGAGCAGGGCCCAGATGAGCGGCGGCCACCGCTTCGACACCGAGGGCACAGACGGGGGTGATGCGGTCTGTGTCTCAGAGGGTGAGGCTGTTGCGGGCACAGGAACTCCAGGTGACCGGAAGGCTGGGGCGCTGCTCGGCACCGGGGCAGTCATCGCTCGCGGTCACGAGCGGAGCTCGCGCCTGGCTGAACTCCTCGCCCTGCGACGGCTGTTGGGGTTGAGCTGATGAGCAATGGCTCAACGCGGTGCTCGGCTTCGGCCTTGTCGCGCGCGGGCCTCTGACGGGCACGCGTCCCGCCAACCGTCCCCGGGCGAGCGCAGAAGTCGGACGCCGCAGAGCCGAGCGCCGCATATCCCGCCGTCCCCCCTTGTTCTCGGTCGACGGGTCTCTGCAGGCAGGCACCCAGGGATGCACGGAAGAGCTGGGGCTGCCGCCGCCGAAGCCGCGCGATGGCCTTCAAGCGAGCGGTGCGCCGGTGTCGAAGGATGTCCACGAAGGTCTCCGTACGAAGAGGAAGCGAAGCGTCTAGGCAGCAGGTCACCGGTGTGGAGTGCCGGGCAGCGGTGAGGGGCCGACGGCGGGCGCCGTGCATCGCGGGGCCGAGGCCTACCGGTTCGGACCAGACGACGGAGGGGCGCCACCGCAGCCTGCGGTGGCGCCCCTCGGGGAGCCGAGGACCGGACGGGGGGTAGGTCCTCGGCTGGTCTGTGCGGGCCGGCGGCTCGGCACTACTCGGGCGCCGCGGGTGCGTCTACGGGCGCTTGGGGTAGGCAGGCGGCGGAGACACCTCGTACGGGTTGACGCAGTAGTAGATCGCGTAACCGGTCACGCGCTTGCCGTCCGATCGGCGCGTCACGGTTCCGCGCGAATACCAGCGCTTCTCCTTGACCTTGTAGGCGAACTGGTTGACCCGGACCTTGTCGCCCTTGTAGCCGATGCCGACGACCTTGCTGCTCTGGCTCGGGCTCTTGTGGAACTTCACGGCGCTGCACGACACCTTCATGGTCGCGGTGTCATAGGCCTGAGCTGCCGGAGCGGCGGCCAGCGCCCCGCCGGCCAACATGAGGCCGAGTGCTCCTGCCGCGATCCTGCGGCGCTTCAGGACGATCATGGCGGACCCCTCACTGCTTCTCGGACGGCATCCGTGAATGCGGAACCCCCGGTGCACGCCCCGCCCCACTGGCACTGCTCAGCGGACACGAGGGCGCGCCCCAGCACCCACATTCATAAACACCTGTAGATGACAGGCGTTGACCATAACCCTCGAACGACGACAGGTCGAGCCCTTTTTGTAAACACACGTAGATGACCTTGGGGATGGCGAAGTCTTGCCCATCGCGAATCCGGAGCCGAGGCGCCGCAGCGCCAGGCCTGCACGGCACCCGACCCTGAGTGGGTGGTGGCCCGTCCATTAGCCCGGTATGTGCTAGATTCACCTAAACGCCTGTAGAGATAACGCCAAGGTTCGCCTGCGACTTCTCACCGTGTGGGAGGCTCACAGGAAGCGGATCGACTCCAGTGGACTAGGCCTGTATGCAGCATCGGAGCTGCATGGTGAGACCACTTGACGCGACCTGGCCGCGAAGTGATATTCACGTGCGTAGATGGCGACAGGGGTCGCACATCTCCGCAGAATGATCAAGCCACACAGGAGAGGGGGAAGGGCCGACGATGCCGGGAACCGGCGGTGACGGCGCCATTGACCCGCCGCGCACGCTCGCGCAGAAACTGTCGATGCTCCGCGAAGCACGTGCGCCTGAAGGCGGGAAGCCGCCGTCCTGGGAGGCGCTGGCGAGGGAGATCAGCGACACGACCGGTACCCCGATCTCAGGGGCATACCTCTGGGAGCTGGGAACCGGCAGGCGAGACGACACCGTGACCCGGCGTCACCTCAAGGCCCTCGCCGCGTTCTTCAAACGACGCGTCTCCTATTTCGCCGAGGACGAAGCGGCGTTCGAGGACGACGCACAAGCGCAGATGGCACTCCTGGAGCAGCTGCGCCGTCTAGACGTTCGCCAAATCAGGCTCCAGAACATGGAAGGGGACGTCGGCCCCGACACGGTCACCGACCTCCTCGGGCGGCTGCAGACGATCGACATTCTGCGCGACCCAGATGTCCGCGCCATCGCCCTGCGGATCACCAGCCTGACGCCCGACCAGCGGGAAGCGCTCAGCAGCCTGGCCGGCGAGCCGTCACTGCTCGACGTCCTCCCGCGTGCGATGGGCCTCCTTGAAGCCGCAGCCAGGGTCACGGACGAGCAGATCGCTTCAGCCACCCGCGCCCTCGGCCAGGTCTGCATCCTCCAGTTGCTCCAGGACGAGGGGGCCGTCGAGGTCGCCCGCCAGTGCAGTCAATTGCTGCCCTCCAGCAGGCAGGCAGTCCTGTCGATGATCGGACAGCTCGAACGCCTGGAAAGCGGCAAGGCGTAGGAGTCGGGCCGTCCACTGAAGCGGACGGCCCTGTACTCCCTCGCCGAACTAGGCGGCGTCGCCGCCACCGCGGTACGGGCCCAACTGAAGGTATTCCGCGATCAGTTCACGCGGAAGGAGGGGCATCAGCCGGCTGGCCGCATCGAGCGTCATCTCGTCTGCTTCTTCCATGGAGGCGGCCTCCGGTGCCCGCCATCGGCCTGCACCCTCCGTACCCGTGGAGACGGGATGGAAGAGCATGGTTCCGTCCCCGGCAAAGAGCCACACCCCGCTAGGAGCATCGGGTTCGCTCTCCTCGCCGCGGTGAACGAGGCCGTCTCCTTTGCGCCCCTCGCGACTGACCTCACCGATTACGGATGGGTCCGCGAATTCGTGGGAGTCCGAGGGTTCCATGCTTTGCGGATCCTCGTCCAGGACTCCGTTCCAGTTTTCCCGCCGGCTCCCGCCCGGCACTGTCATCGCTATCGCCCCCGCGGTCCGTCCTTCGCTTTCCGTGCATTGCGTGACTGCGGCTCGTTCCCCGATAAGTACACGCGTCTCTTCTCCCTGCCAACGAGGGCGGTACGCGCTAGGCCCCGAGGCCCAACTGCCCGTCTTGGCGCATGACCCCAGGCACGGCAGCGTCCAGCCGCCCGGCGCGCGACGTCCTGGTCGATGCGGACGATCGCCCTCCCTGCGTCCTGATTCCTACCCTCGGAAATATGCCTACGTCAACGAGGAAACACAGAGAGTCGTATACGCGATTGCGTTTCTCACGTGATGAGAAACTGACCCGCTGAACACATCTCATGCGGTGAGAATGCGGTTTCATTTCTCACCACATGAGAAACGGAAGGTGTTTGCAGGCACTCCGCGAAAGCGTCACCTTCGTGCCATAACCTGGCGGCAAGGACTTACGCAGATCCACAAACACAGGGAGAAGTGTGCGCGCCATCAGGATGGAGCAGTTCGGCGGCCCGGAGGTACTGCAGCTGGTCGAGGTCCCCGACCTTGAGCCGCGAGGTGCTCATCATCTCTTGCAGGTGAATCGCTCCGGGGTGAACTTCGCGGACATGCACGTGCGGGGCGACGACTACCTCGCCCCGGTAACGCTGCCCTACATCCCCGGCAACGAGGTCGTCGGCCGCACCGCGGAGGGCAAGCGCTTTGTCGGGCTCACCCGGGGCGGCGGATACGCCGAGCAGGCCCACGTCCACCGCCGCACTTCGTGGGAGGTGCCCGAGGGGGTGAGCGATGAACAGGCCGTGGCGCTGTGCCTCCAGGGCAACTCGGCCTACCACCTGCTGCACACCGTCGCCGGTGTCCAGGAAGGCCAGAGCGTGGTGATTCCGGCTGCCGCCGGCGGCTTGGGCTCCATAGCCGTCCAGCTGGCCACGACCCTCGGCGCGAAGGTGATCGCCCTGGCGAGCACGAAGGACAAGCGCCAACTCGCGGAAGACCTCGGTGCGTTCGCCGTTGTCGACTCCACGAGCGAGAACCTCGCCGAGGAGATCAAGGAAGCGGCGGGCGGCCCGGTCCAGGTGGCCCTGGAGATGACCGGGGGGTCCACCTTCCACTCCACCGTCGCCGCTCTCGCCGACCGCGGCCGACTTGCCGTGTACGGATACGCATCAGGTGAGCTGACCGAAGTGTCGACCAAGGTGCTGATGGAGCGGTCGATCACCGTGTCCGGGTTCTGGCTGCCGTCGCTCTACAGCGACCGAAACGCCCTGCCCACCAGCATGAACGCACTGTTCGAGGCCGTGCGCGCCGGCTCGCTGCGGCCTGTCCTCGGGCAGGTCTATCCGCTGAGCGAGGCGTCCGCCGCCCACGCCGCGCTGGCCGCCCGCGCCCACACCGGGAAGCTCTGCCTGGATACCGCCAGGTAGTAGAAACCTTAAAATTTCCCTTAGATTATCCCTCCCCCGGAACAAGGGTGAGACGCAGGACGTCGTTCAACTAGTCGTCAATGTGGGGGATTTGGTGGGCCGCCTTCCGTGCCGGGAGCGCGGCCCACCCGACGGGAGGTAGCGGTTGCATGACCGGCAACGAAATCTCGAACACATCAGAGGCGGGTTCGCGCCTCGTCGACCGATTCATCCGCGTTCAGAAGGCCTTCGGTCAACTTGGAGGCGAAGTGCACGGCACGGGTGAGATAGCCAGGGCAGCTAAATTGGACGACTCGACTGTCTCCCGGATTCTGCAATCCGGCGTCTACGGCGGCTTCTTCGAGCGCATCAGCCACGGCAAGTACCGACTCGGTGTCGGCGCGGTGCACCTCGGCATGCACGCACTCGCCCACGCGCCCGCGAAGGACGACAGCACACACGCGATCCTGGAGGAGCTGCGCGAAGCGACCAACGGAGGCCTGGTCTTCCAGTACATGATGGCACCGTTCGGCGGCGCCCAGCGTCAGTGCATCGACATGGCCGTGGGCGACTCTGACCTGGTGGAACTCGGCATGACCGCCCTCGACATCCTGTCCATCACGCGCTCGCTCCGCACCGGAGCCAGCGGCCGGACCATCCTGGCCTACCTCCCCGACACCCTCCAGGAGCTCGTCCTGGACGAACCCATTCCGGCCGAAGCGGGCCCGGGCGTCTACCGCGACGACAAGGAACTCCTCACCTCACTCGAAGAGGTCCGCGACCGCGGATACGCCCTCGGCTACGAAGAGTGCATGCCCCTGTGGAATTCCTGCGCGGCACCCATCGTGTGGGGCGAGGCGATCATGGGCGCTGTCCTCCTGCTCAAGCCCGCCACTATCATGCCCGAGGCGCCGGAGTCGGTGATCGAGGCCACCACAGCAGCCGCTTCCAAGCTCAGCGCCAAGCTGAGCCACCTGTCGGAACCCATGGCCATGATGCTCGGCTCGTAACCGACACCCAGGACAGAACTAGGGAGAAACGCGGGCGAACGCCGGGCGGGCTGACGGCAGAAATCGCAGCGCCAGCCGACGGGTTTGGTGTCTAGGGTGAATCACATGAGCGAACATCAGGCAGTTCACTCCGTCGCCCGAGTGGCAGCCACCCTCCGCACGGTGCTGGCCGGCTTCCGTGAGGGCGGGGCACGAGCCCTCCCGCTGCTGGTCGGCGAGCAGGAGGGAGGCGAGCCTGAGGCCGCCATCCTGCCGTACGACCTCTTCGTGCTCCTTCTCCAGGCCGTGGAACGTGCTGACGACGTCGCCATCGGCGATCTCGCAGGGCAGCGGATCGCCGAGGCGCCCGCTCCTGGGCAGGGGCTGGACACAGCGGCTCTGGCCCGCCTGGTCGCCGACGCGAACCCCGGGCAGGCCGACGAGATCCTCCGGGCCGGCGGTGCGTCGGCGCAAGAGGACTAACGACAGCAGGACGGAGAACTCGTGGCGGCGTCCGACCCCTTCCGCGGGGACCACCTGCCGCAGGTCGGCGCTGACATCCTGAAGCTGAACCCTCAGCTGCAGAAACTGGCCATCATCCGCATCGCACAACTGGCCAGCGGGGAAGCCGAAGGCATCCGCCTGGAACGGATGTCCGACTCCTGGCCGGCGGAGCTTAGAGACTGCTGGAAGCTCTACTTCGACGAGCAGGAGTACGACGAAGGGCAGCGGCTCAACCGTCAGGCCCCGCGCTATCGCATCGTTTATCGATTCCTCGATCCCGTGCCAGACCCCGCCGATCGCGATCGGCGGCCACGCCTCCAGGTCCTGGCGGTCGGCCCGCGCTACCAGGCCGAAGCGTACGAGCGGGCAGTCTCCCGGCTCGCTCGACCGGAGGTTGCCAGCGAGCGCTCGGTCCAGCCAGCACGTCGCGCTCCCCAGCAGCGCGGGCAGCGCGCTGCTGATCGGGGCAGGCGTGCGCAAGAGCAGCAAAGGCAACAACCCCGACAAGGGTCCCCCCACCCAAGGCGCGGGCGATAGCGCACGGCCCAGGGCCTCCGGCCCCGGATGGGCCCCTCACCGCGCGAGGGTCCGCGGCAGGTCAGCCCTTCTTGCGCCGCCCTCAGCCGAGGATCCCAACTCTGTGTCGGGGCGACAGAACGCGCATGCCTCCATCTGCGCGTCGGCGAGCGCAAGACGAGCATCGTGCGTGCCGTGGCGGGGCTTCAACCTGCCCAGCCCACGTCGTAGACAACGATCCCGCCGACGAAGGCGCTGAACACCACCCACGACCGAGACCCGAACACCACGGTCCCGTCCCAGCCACCGAGCGGAGGCCATGACCCGGGCCGGACCAGAACCGCGGCGATCACCTCCATGACCTCTTGATGGCCGTGTTCGGGCAACTCGTTCAGTGCGTCCTCGGCCCGGACCGCCAAGTCCACCTCGTACGTCATGTACACCCCCGTGCTCGTGATCAACCCGGGCCAGCAACGTACGGCGCGACGGCGAATCGTGTGACGGCCTGTGGATAACCACAGCCGCGCCGGCGCCACAGTGGCGTCAGATGCTCACCTTGAAGCGACGGAACATGTCCGGGAGGAACTCCCTCAGAAGCGCGCGGGCGCTATCAAGTTGCCTTAGCTCGTCGTGGCCGAACCGGAACACCTCGTACCCCCGGAGTTTGAGGTCCCGGTCTGCTGCGACCATCTCCGCGTACTTGGCAGTGTCCGGAGTACGGCCATGATCGCGGGTGTAGTGCTGCATTCCGTCGACCTCTAGAACGATGCGCAGACCATGGGGCAGAAGCAAGAGGAAATCCATACGGGAGCGCAGCAACGCCTCAGGGCCGCGCTCTTCAACGGTCTTGTGGTCCCAGTGCAGCCACACTTCGGGCAGGAGCGCCGGAACTTCGACGGAGGGTGCCAGTACCTCGTGATAGGCAATGAAGAGATTGTTCTGGCCGTCCGAGTTTTTTGGCAGGCTCTTGAGGAGTCGCTGGTAGAGGTCCTTCCTGGCGTCGATCGCACTGCTGAAGTTGCGGGCGTCCTGCCACCAGACGTGGAGATCACGCCAGCGCAGGCCCTCGGTGGGGATCTCCCGGTCATAGACGAGGGTGTTGTCCGGGCGCCCTCCTACGATCTCGATGTCGTTGTCCACCGAGGACCGGAAGCGGATATCTGGTTTGCTGAGCGAAGCGAAGATGATGTTCTTCGGCCGCCGGTTGCCATGTAGTCGCGTCGATACCACTGTGAACAGGGGATAGCCGCCATCATTGCCGGTCCGTCGCAACTCGACCCCATCAGCACGGAGATGAACGTTGATCGTGCTGACGGTCGCCTCCTGGAGGCCCTCGTCGAGGAGGACGTCCGCTGATACCAGGCCCTCCAAGAAGCGGGCGAACCTGGCATCTCCGGCCTCGAATACGCCGAGCTTCTCGAAGAGATCTTCTGTTGACCAATCCCAGTTACGGAAGACGTGCTGCTCGATGAGGCCCCTCAGCGTCACTGGCCTCGTCCCGTTCAGCAGCAGGCCCTCAAGGTCGTCGAAGGAGAGACCCGAGTCTTCGGCTATCCAGAATCGTTCAAGCAGGCGCAGGAAGCGGTCGTGGTGCTGAGTCAGCTCCGACAGGATGAGGGCGCGCGCCAGCTCACGGCGAGCCTTCTTGGAGATCTCGGGCGGCGCGTCCTCTGCCCACAGCAGGTCTTCGAGCCTGTAGCGGATTGACGGGCTTACAGGGACGAGGGTCTGTTCCAAGGCACTCCGCGTGACCTGCGGCAGTTCAGCGTCAGGTACCTGTCGGAGGCTCAGCTCAATCCGCTCACGCTTGCTCCCGGCATCAGGAGGGACCGATGGCATGCCCAACTGTTCGAAGGCCGGGGTCAACTCCTTGTGCGTCAGGTTGCCAAGACGCGCGACGACCTCGCCGACCAGTGCGCGCAGCACCGAACGATCCCTGCTGTCGACCATTGGCAGATCGTCGCAGAAACCAAGGGGATCCGGCAGCGAACACCGTCGGGACCCCCTCGGGGCAGCACCGCAGGGCAGCTCACCGCAAGCGTGTCGCCACCACAACGGCGTGCCGGGTCGTACCGGCCAGCACCTCCACCACTAGGTCGACGGCCACGGCCGTGTACGACTGACCGGTTCCCAGACGCGCCGCGCGCCCTGGACCGGACACGGCCAACTGCACCCCGATTTGGGAGCCCAACCGCGCGCCGATGGCCCGGGTCATCCGCAGCCGCCCATCCGGCAGCCGTACGACGAGCGCCCTTGGACGCTTGGCTGGCCCGGTGTAGCCGACCAGGACGGAGTCGACCGTTTCCGCGTGCCGGACCTTTTTCCACGACGAGGAGCGCCCGCGTCGGTACGGCGATGTCCCGAGCTTCGCCACTACGCCCTCAACGCCCGTGTCCTGGAGAGAGTCGTACCAGGCCTGTGCCACTGACAGGTCGTCCGTTGCCGACACCGCCTGTATCCGCGATGGCGACGGCAGTCCGGCGAGCACGTCGAGCATCATCGCTCGCCGTTCGACATACGGCCGCCCGCGAACATCTCCTGACGGCAGGGCCAAGACGTCCCACACGACGTACAGGGCCGGGCGCTCCTCGGCCAGCTGGCGGGCCCGCGCGGGTGCCGACGCGGCTCGGGACTGTGCGGCCTCGAAGCTGATTCGCTCGTCCACGACGACCACGGCCTCACCGTCCAAGACCACGCCAGACGGCAGCTCCATCCCGGGCAGCGCTATGTCCATCCAGTTCGCGGTCACATCCCGCCCGGAACGCGCCTGGAGCCGCACACCGTCCGCCGTACGCCACATCACCGTCCGGTGACCGTCCAGCTTCTGTTATGCGCTGTTGAGCTGTCCACGGCTATCGGCCAGCGTCATGTCGATCACAGGGTGGCGGGTGCACTTCACCCGGCGAGACCTCGCGTGGCCGAGAGAAGTGAGCCCATTCATACGGGAGTTCAATGCGCTGTTCGACGGTCTGGATCAGCGGCTGGATGACCTGGGCGTGCCCGAAGGTCAGCCGTTCCTGATCAGTCCGGCGGCCGAGTACGACCTTGCCTTGCGGCCCGGCCGGCGTGGTCGCGGGCCGGGCCGCTGTGAAGGGACGGGAGACCGGGTGGTCAGAAGGAGTGGGGTCCGAACCGGCCCCACATGATGACCGCGGCGACGATGAGCAGGATCGCGTTGAACCCGATGGCCTGTGGCTCCTTGCGGCGGGCGTGGAGGCCCATGGCCAGGACCATGATTACAGCCAGGCCGGTGGCGGCCAGCGGGGTGAGCACCGTGGCGATATCGAAGGCACCCGGCAGGATGAGCCCGAGGCCGCCGGCGAGTTCGGCGACGCCGATCAGACGCACCACGGGTGTCGAGACGTCACTGACCCACGGCAGCTGGGATATGAGTTTTTCGCGGGGCTGGGTGGACTTGGTGACGCCGGCGGCCACGAACAGCGCGGCGAGGACGCCTTGCAGGATCCACAGGAACACGTTCATCGGAGCGGAGACCTTCTTCTTCGGATCCGCCGCGGCGGGGATCGCCGCGGCGGATCAGGGCTGAGCGGATCAGGATTCAACGGGGGAGAGCTGGGAGGCGTCAGACGGTGAAGACGCGCTCGGCTTCTTCGCGCTGAGTGTGCAGGTCCCAGTAGAGAGGGGCGATGTCCTCGGCCTCGGCGGTCGGGATTTCGGGAGGGCCGCCCGCGCCGATCCACACGCCGATGGCGACGTGCGCGGCCTGGATACCGGTGCCGGCCAGCTCCTTGTGCAGGTTGAGTACCCAGTTGCGCAGCGCCGCCTGGGCGGGGTTGACGTTGCCGAGCATCGGGATGGGTTCGACCGAGCCGGCGCCGTTGGTGAAGAGCAGGGTGCCCGCGCCGGCCTCACGCATCGCGGGCAGGACGGCCTGGGTGGCGGTGATGGCGCTGTAGAGCAGGAAGTCGATCCATCCCTGCACATCGGACGGGCTGGTCTGGGACGGGGAGGTGAGGTTCACGGAGGCGATGCTCGGAGCGGGGGAGTGCTCCAGGACGTCGATGCCGCCGAACCGGCTGGCGGCGTCCTTGAGGGCCTGGGTCAGCGCGTCGTGGTCGCGCACGTCCGCCGGGAACGCGGCGGCGGTGATGCCCTCGGCGGTGAGCCGGCCGACGAGGTCGTCGAGCTTGGCGCGGTTGCGGGCGATGAGAGCGACGTCGTAGCCGCGCGAGCCGAAGGTGCGGGCAATGGCGAGGCCCATGCCGGGGCCGGCTCCGACGATGGCGATGCTGGGCATGGTGAAGTCCTTTCAAGTAAGTGGGCCAGGCGTCCCACTTTCGCTGTCGCTCACCGTACAGCAGAAACGGGCCGACCGTTCCACTTGGGTAGAGTGGGGGTATGACCTCGCCACCTTCGGACCAGACGCCAGGCCAGCAGCCCGGCCCGGGACTGCGCGCCGACGCCGAACGCAACCGCTGCCGCATCCTGGCCGCCGCCCGCCGCCTCTACGCCGCCGAAGGACTCGGCGTCTCCATGGCCTCGGTCGCCCGCGAGGCAGGCGTCGGCAAAGCCACGCTCGGCCGGCGCTTCGCCACCCGGGAGGAACTCGTCAACGCGGTCTTCGCCGATCGCATGGATGCCTACGCCGACGCCGTCGCCGAGGCACTGGCCGACCCCGATCCCTGGCACGGTTTCATCAGCTACCTCCACGCCGTCTGCGCCATGCAGGCCGCCGACCGCGGCTTCGCCGACGTCCTGACCATGACCTTTCCCGCCGCCAAGGCGCTGGAGGCACGCCGCGCCGAGGCGTACGAGCGGCTGCTCGAGCTCATCACCCGTGCCAAGGACACCGGGCACCTGCGCGAGGACTTCACTCACCAGGACGTCGTCATCCTGCTCATCGCCAACGCCGGAGTCGTCACCGCCACCGGCGACGCCGCCCCCGACACCTGGCGCCGCCTCGTCGGCCACATGCTCCGCTCCTACGCCGCGCCCGGCGCGCCGATCCCCCCGCTGCCCGACGCCCCGAGGCCCACCGCCCTCTACCGCGCCATGGTCCGCCTCTCACAAACCGGCCCGGGCACCGCCTAGCTACTCGGTGGAGGACCGACTGACGGAACTCCTCGGCCTCTCGCCGTACCGCCGAGCAACACTCCAGCAAGGCCTTCAGTCCATGCGGATGATTCCTCGGCCAAGTGCGGCGGTGACGGCGGCGGTCCGGTCGCCGACGTCGAGCTTGGTGTAGATGTGCAGCAGATGGGTCTTGACGGTGGCCTCGGACAGGCGCAGGGCGCGGGCGATCTGTTTGTTGCTCTGCCCCCGGGCCACGGCGGACAGGACTTCGAGTTCCCGGCCGGACAAGCCGGTGCCCCGGTTGCCGCGCATATGGGCGAGGACCTTGGCGGCCACTGTGGGCGACAGTGCCGCGCCTCCCCGAGCCGCGGTCCGAACGGCCTCGCAGAGCTCGTGTCGTCCGGTGTCCTTGAGCAGGTAGCCGACTGCGCCGGCGTCGATGGCGGCAGTGATGTCGGCGTCCGTGTCGTAGGTGGTCAGGACGAGTACCCGCACCTCGGGGTGGGCGGCACGGATGGCGGCGGTCGCGGTCGTGCCGTCCATTTCGGGCATCTGCAGGTCCATCAGCACGACGTCGGGTGTGAGTGAGGCGGTCTGGCGCAGTGCCTCGGCGCCGGTGGCGGCTTCGCCGACGACCGTGAGGTCGGGCTGGGTGGAGAGCATGGCGGCAAGCCCGTCGCGGACCACGGGGTGGTCGTCGGCGAGGAGGACTCGGATCGTGGGACCGGTCGAAGTCTTCATGACGCCGGGGCCATCCGCTCGGTGCCCGGCACGGCTGAGGGGTCGGAGGCGGAAGGCTCGACTGGGAGGGGCACCGTGACGGTGACGGTCGTCCCCTCGCCCGGGGAGCTTTCCACCGTGAACGTGCCGTGCACAGCGGCGATGCGCTCCCGCATGGTGGTCAGGCCAACGCCCGTATGCCGGGCAGCGGGTGCGAACCCGGTGCCGTCGTCCTGGATGTCGATTGCCAGGACGTCGCCGAGGTACGAGAGCGTGACCGAGACACTGATCGCGCGGGCGTGCCGCCGGGCGTTGGTCAGTGCCTCCTGCACGACCCGCAGCAACTCGCCCTCGGTACTGGGAGGCAGGGCGGCCGGGCGGCCGGTCACGACCGTGTAGGCCTCGGTGCCGGTCTCCTCCGCGAGGCGGGCGGTGAGTTCGCGGACAGCGTCCGCCAGGTGCGTGCGGTCCAGTGGCGCCGGGCGGAGGGCGTGCACGAGGCGGCGGCTCTCGGCGAGGTTGTCCCGGGCCGTGCGCATGGCCTGCTCGACGCGGCGGGCCGCAGGGGAGTCGGGTGGCAGGTCGTCGCGTGCGGCGTCCAGCAGCATGGCGATGGAGGCGAACCCCTGGGTGAGCGTGTCGTGGACCTCGCGGGCCAGGCGCTGGCGTTCGGCCAGGGTGCCCGCCTGGCGTTCCGCTGCCGCTCGTTCGGCCTGGGTGGCGGTGAGCTCGTCGAGGAGTCGCTGCCGCTTGTGACTCTCATGGTCGAGGGTGGCGACGTAGCAGGTGATGGTGACCGCCACGGCGGTACCGAGTACGCATCCCGTGAGCGCCCGTACGTCGACGGAGCCGTCCGTGGTCAGGCTCTGCCATGACCAGCCGGCGCCCAGCACCAGCACCCCGCCGGCCGACCACCAGGCCCGCCTCAGCCAGTAAGGGCTCAGCACCGCCACGGCGACCGGGAGGAACGCGGGGTCCACCACGGCCATGAACGCCCATCCGGCCAAGGCGCCGACAAGGTAGGGCAGCGGCGGGCGGTCGGCGCCACCGCGCAGCGCGATCCAGTACGCGTACCAAAGGGCGAGCCCCACCGCCAGGCCGATCCGCGACAGCGCCGCGCCGGTCGTCATACCCGCCCCGGCCAGCGCACCCGGCATGGACAAGGCGAGCACGGTGGCGAAGAAGGCGTGCTGACCCATGGCCTTCCACCGCTCCCACTCCCACGCCTGTCGCAGTGCCATGGCCCTCAGAGTAGGCGCAGCCGCGTAGCGGGAGAATCAGCCGGCCAGTGGGGGCGGCTCCACCGATCGGTGGATGCAGGGCGCGTCGATCGGTCGATGTGCGTGAGGGGCGCGGGCGGCGACGATCGGCCCCGCAGCCGATGGCCTGCTGCCCCACCGCCCCTTGTGAGGAACCACCAGTGCTCCTGGCCTTCATTCCCAGTCCGTCCATCGGCGAGGTCCACCTGGGCCCGCTCCCACTGCGCGGCTACTCACTGATGCTGATCCTCGGAATCACCGCCGCGGTGTGGCTGGGCGGCCGCCGCTGGGCCGCTCGCGGCGGAGAGAATACCGTCGTGGCGGACATCGCCCTGTGGGCGGTTCCATTCGGTGTCGTCGGTGCCCGCCTCTACCACGTGATCACGTCCGGCGAGCTGTACTTCGGCAAGGGCGGCGATCCGGTCAAGGCCCTTTTCATCTGGGACGGAGGCATCGGTATCTGGGGCGCCATCGCCGGTGGGGCCGTCGGAGCCTGGATCGGCTGCCGCCGCAAGGGCGTTGCCCTGTCCGCGTTCGCCGACGCCGTCGCTCCCGGCATCGCACTGGGGCAGGCCCTCGGCCGCTGGGGCAACTGGTTCAACCAGGAGCTCTACGGGCGGGCCACCACTCTCCCCTGGGCCCTGGAGATCGACCCCGCGCACCGGCCTGAGGACACCCCGAACCTGGCCACTTATCACCCGGCGTTCCTGTACGAGTCGTTGTGGTGTCTCGGTGTGGTCGCCCTGGTCCTGTGGGCGGATCGCCGTTTCCGTCTCGACCGGGGGCGGGCGTTCGCGCTGTACGCCGCCGCGTACGCCGCAGGTCGCTTCTGGATCGAGTACCTGCGGGTGGACGAGGCCCACCACATCCTCGGCCTGCGCCTGAACGACTGGACCGCGCTGCTGGTTTTCGCCGTTGCCGTCGCCTACCTCGTGGCTACGACACGGCGCGCGGCCGACAGGCGTGACGGCGTCGACGTCGGCCGTCTCCTTCAGCAAGTGGATGCCACCAGTAGCCCCAAGAACTGACCAATGTCCCTCACATCCGTTTGGAGTTGCCATGTCCCGTGTCTCCGAGACGCTCCCCACCCGTCGGAGTCCGATCATGGTGGCGGGAGGTGTCTTCGTCGCCTTCCTGCTGTCCTCGCTGGTGAACGCGTTGATCGCCGTACTGGCGCACGCGCTCGGTGCACCGGACGACTTCAGCCAGTTGGAGCCATCGAGGTACGTCTCTCTGACCGCGCTAGGAGTGCTGGGAGGATCCGTCGGGTGGACCCTCGTCCGCAGGTTCTCCCCCGATCCCGAACGGCTGCTCCGCCGACTCGTCCCGTCGGTCGTCGTGTTGTCCTTCGTGCCGGACTTTTTCCAGTTCGGCGAGGGCGAGGTGACCGGTGTCTTGGCGCTGCTCGTGATGCACGTCGCGGTCGCGGCGATCGCAGTGCCGACGTACCGCAGAGTCATGCCACTGAGCTCGGCGCGCTGACCCACGCGCCGACCGGGCCATAGAGCGTTGAGGAGGCACGATCCGCCCGGCACCCCCCAAAGAACCCCCGAAGACCGACCGGGACGGATAGTGATCAGCCGGCCCACCCGATGTCACGGACCTCGATCGCTCCGGCGTGCGGCATGTACTGGATCCAGCACCGCCGCCCGAAGGCCTCCCGGATCTCCTCAACCGAGCCCGGATCACGCACATCGGGCCAGGCCCGCGGATCCATCCGCGCTACCTCCACGAGCGCCATCACCTCCTGCCGCGCCCGGTCGTCCGGCAGCTGCGCCATGACCTCCACCGCCAGTTCCTCCACCACCACGCCGTACCGCCTGGTCGTCGACGTCGCGGCCGCTGACGAAGCCACCGCGCTCGCCTTCCAGCAGCTGCTCGCCGGACGGGAGAAATGGCGAAAGCGGAGCGGACGACGCTGGATGCGAGGTCGGCCGCGCCAAGGACAGCGGGCAGCTGCGCGAGGACTTCACCAGCCGCGATCTCGTGCTGCTGATGGCCAACGCCGGAGTCCTCGGCGCCACGGCCGATGCCCCCCGGACGCCTGGCGCCGACTGATCGCCTGAATGATCCAGTCCTTCCAGGCCCCGCCCCTGAGCCCGGAAAGCGGCGCTTAACCAGCGACCGGTGAGATAGGGCGACCGCGGTGAGGCCGCCGTCGATTTCAGGACTATCAAGCAGGACGAGTCTGGACACCGGACAGGCTGAAACCCTGTCCATAACTTGATCTCGAACCACCACCCAGGCGCAGTCGGCAGCCCTGCGATGAGTTCGGCCAGCGCGACCTCCACAGGAAACTCCACGTGATCAGCCTCCGCCCACGAGCGGCCATACGCCCGCCGACCTACTCCGGGATGACCCGGAGCGCCGTGTCCGGGTTACAGAAGGGGCAGGCCTCGACATGCGCGTACAGGGCCCGCTTCGCCTGGTCCTCGCTGATCGCCTTGACCCGCACGCCCTTCGCCATGACGCACCCGCCTTGGTGGACGCGTACGGGTGGGCTCCCGGCCCCGATACCCCGCTCGATCAGCCATTCGGGCGGAGGAGGACGCCGCTCCTCGGCCCTCCGCCGCGCGCCCTCGCGCTCCTCCTCTACGGCGATCCACCGATCAAGCTGGGCAAGGCTTGCCGCAGCCTGCTGCACGATCACGCGGCGCGCGAAGTGCAGCAACTCCAGACGGGAAGGGGTATCGCTCACGCGTTCGAGTCTAGGTCTATTTCGGCTGGTCAGCGCTAAGTCGAATGCGCGGGTGGCGCTCATCCTCTGTTGCGACGAGACTCCCTTGCTCCCACGCCATGAGCACGCGATCGCATCCTTCTATGTCCTGGGTCAGTCGTATGACGACATTTTTGTCGCTGCCGTAGAGGCCGACCCAGCCCCGCCAGGTTCGGCGGGCGGTCGCACCGTCGGCCCACTGTCCGGTGACCGCCGGACCGTCGGCCATGAACTGAAGTCGGACCAGGTGTGTCACGACGACCGCTCCAGAGCACGGGCCTCGCGGCGCAGCTCTACCCGCGCGCCGGGCAGCCGGCCGGGGCTGGACCAGTACGGATGAAGCAGCAGTTGGCCAGACAATGTGTGCAGGCGGCGGCGCAGCGCGGTGGTGTGCACCGGGCGCGGCACGGCGAGCGCGGCGTAGGTGCGCTGCCAGTCCGCCTGGAGCTGGATCAGGTCGGAGGGGAAGGTGTGCTCCATGGCAACTATTAGGCCACATGTTCGATTTTCTGGCCAAGGGCGCCCCGCTCAACCATGACGTCATCTGTGACTGGGCACGCCAGGCGGCCTTTGCGCGCTTCACTTGGGCACCCGCCTGCTCAGCCTCATGGATGCGACGCGTCCCAACTGCGTGACACTTGGTCGCGGTGATTGGCCCGGGAGGGCTTAGGACGGGGAGCCGGGACCTTCGCGCCCCGGTCCGGCCGACTTCGGCGGCTTCCGCGGTCAGGTTCCAGCGGGCTTTCCCCGGCGGCGCGCATGGGCGTGCCGCCGGGGAAAGGTCAGCTGCGGGTGACGGCAACCAGGAGCCCGGTGAGCGTGGCCATGAGCATCATCGCGGCGAGAGCACCCGTAAGCGGGGCGCACCAGGCGGGACGATCGAGGAGCAGCGCTAGGACGCCGATGCCGACGAGAAGGGTGACGACACCGAGTAGCAGCATCAGGATCAGGGCATTCAGGGTCATGCCTGCTCCGACGGCCCGGCGGCTGCGGCAGCGCGGGCGGCGTACCGGTCGCCGAGCCGCCTGAGCTTGCGGCGGACGCGCGCGCCCAAAGCAGCCGGGGCTATTCCGGCGAACCCTGCCGGGGCAAGGGCGAGTACGCTGGATGCCGCCTCGGTCCAGCTGGTCACCTTCGAGTCGGCCCAGGCCAGGGCGACGGCACGTTCGATCCGCGTGAGGGCACCGAGGACCGCGGCCACCCGCCGGTCGTCTGGCAAGAGGCCGGTGAGCGCCTCGTATGGGTCCGGGCCGAGGGCGATCATGTCGTAGGTAGTCAGGCCATCCCCGAAGGGGAAATCCAAACTCTGTATCCGTTCCCCGTTGATGCGGTGCCGCCACAGCGACGTCAACTGTCGGTGGATGTCCCGTGTCTCGGCCCGGAGGCGATCTACGGCGCTGAGCGGGAGCCCGTGGCCAGTGAAGAGCGGGGCGGCCCAATCCCCTAGCAGTGCAGTAGAGGCCGCGTTCCGCCACTGGTCACTGCGTCCCAGACGAAGCACGTCCAAAGCGAAGGTGTCGATGGCGGCCTCGTCGCCGGCCATTGCCGACTGAAGCGCCCAAACCGCTCGAACGGTGCGAGGCTGCTCGGCTGACGGGACAAGCTGACGGGCCGGCTCATCCGGCGTCCAGACGTGGGGCGGCCGAGGCATCCTCCCGTTGCGGCCCCGCAGGTGGCAAGGCTGCAAAGTGACAGGTGTCGCTCGACTAGGCGCCAGCGTCCCATCAGGCTCAACGGCGAACAGGACGAACACGTCATCCATTGGTTCGCCGCCTGGGTAATAGGCAGGCTCCAGCCCCAGGTCCAAAGTCACCAGGTGCTCACGGGAAGCTTCGGGGAGCTGTTTTCTCGTGGGGGTACCCACGGTAGGCGGTTCAGCAGCGGAAATGATGGTCATGGGGAGAGGCAGCTCCTTCTGTGTGCGACGTCAGCCTCATCCTTCGGTCTCCGCGCGGGCCCCATGTGACAAAGAATCTTCAGATGATGCATGTGATCTGCATCACGTCGATAAGTGGTCGTACCTTCCTGGCCAACTGTGCCGCTCAGTCACATCAACTAAACCCCCGTCACTTCTAGCGACCTCTGGGACTCTTCCATGAAGACCCTTAACGCGGCCGAGAGTTCTCGATAGCCCTCGCTGATGCGGTGGTGATGGACGCTCGTCCTCTCTTTATAGCCGCTGAACTCTTCACTCTCGATATCACATCGAATATCAGCAAATTGCTCGGGCACCTGTGCAGGATCTATAAGGCTGTACAGACTTTCCACACGTGCGACGATATGGTACGACCGCTCCATTAGCTCCAGGACTACATCATTTACAGAAGATGGCCCCAGGAATAGCGTGTCCATGCAGGCTTCCTTTATTGCATTGTGCATGGGAAAGACTGCCTCTGCGTTAGATGTATCATCCCAGTAGGCATCCTCTCTAACGCAGCGCGCTAACCCCTCACATATCCCTCTCGCTCGCTCGTCCAGTTCCATACATGAGGCCGCAAGTCTTTTGTACGCGTCGCGCCGCGGAGTCCGCAGTTCTCTCTGATGTTCAGCGCGCACCGTGGCGCGCACCGTGGCACGTGCCGACCACGTGGACAGAAAAGAAGCTCCAAACGTTGCTGCTGCACCTGCGAGTGCGCCACCAATGGCGGCCAATCCTGCGTCCATAAACGCGAATCTTACTGCCGTGCGTCGAGTTGCGTGCCTAAAACCCGAAATCCAACATGAGGGGGACATCTATATCTCTTAGGGGTCCTCGCAGATTGATCCTTTTGTGGCACGGTGGAGGTGTCTGTGGTCCCGTGTTTTGTGGGGTGTGACCATGGCGCGGCCAGCCGCACGGCTCGGGCCTGGGCCGCGTCCGGTGGGTCGCCGAGTCCGCCATCGCCTCGCTCCACCCCTGCCGACTGCGGACCCGCTGGGAAACCCGAGACGCCATGCATGACGCCTTCCTCCAACTCGCCCACTGCATGCCCCTCGCCCGCAAGCATCCGGCTTTCTGAAAGGACCACCCCTTAGGCCCAAGCGAAAACCGTATGGCCGAGGTTGATGGCGTCGGTGCCCCCTGAGCCCGCGAGCCCGCGCGCTCAGGGGGCACCGGCAGGAACCAGGCGCAGCCGACCCTGGCTCCCCGCATGGCGGCTGGCTGCCGTACGAGCATCGCAATGTCAGCTGAGCAGCGATCGCACGTCTGGCCATGTGACCAAGAGCAGTCCCTTCTGAGGGCAACGAATCAATCGCCGTACTCCTCAACGCGACCATCCCACCAGTGCATATGCACACACGTTGATAGACATGACTCTAGTAAGGCCCTCCTTTCGTCGGGAAGAGTTGCCTAACATAAACGTCTGTTGATGACGGCGACTTCGTGCCGCCGCGCCCGTATGCCTCACAAGGAGTCCCGAGTCATGACCATGCTGCGTCGAACCGCCGCCCTGGCCGCGTCCACCGCTCTCCTCGCCGGAGGCGCGATGTCCCTGGCCCCGACCGCGTCCGCGGCCAGTGCTCCCAAGTGCGCCTACAACCTGGCCGACTTCACCGGGACGGTGGACGGGAACGGCGTCAACTACCGCACGGGCCCCAGCACCGGCTACACGGCCAAGGGGCGGCTCTACGACGGCGACCGCCTACGCATCTACTGCGGGAAGGGCCACTGGTACTACAGCTCGTTGGCCAAGCGTTCGAAGGGGGGCCTGGCCAAGGGCACCACCGGTTGGATCCGTAGCGACATGCTCTACCAGTTGGCTGGCTGAGTGGCGCCGGGAACAGGGACGTTGCAGGTTCCGTACTTTCGTGTGGCTGTCCGCGCTCGGATGCCGGCCCTGCGTCGCATGCGACACGGCGGTTGACGTGAGCGCTGTGCGTACAAGGCAGGTCCATCCGGAACCTGCCCCCGTTCGGCTGGCGCACAGCCCCTGTTCTGCATACGACTTCGTGGGCCGTGTCGGCCCGCCCCACGGACGGTTTCCCACCGGTTCCATACGTCGTGGCGAACTCCCGCGCACAGAGATCGCCTGACCCAGCCGGGCACCGTGCCGTGCCGTCACCGGTCGATGCACGGCTCAGCCGGGCGCAGGTCTGTGCCGCCTTCCGCACGCCCCGTCTCAGCACAAGCAATTCGTCTTGAAGGGAAGAACTCTCATGAAGCTGCACACCCCTGCGCGTCTGGCCACGTCGGGTCTGCTGGCCCTGTCGGTGGCTGCCGGTATGACGGTGGCCGCCACCTCGACCGCCACCGCGGCCAGCAGTGTCGGCAAGAAGGCCTGCACCACGTCGGTGGGATTGAACACCACCGTCTCCACCACCGTGCGGCTGCGCACCGGCCCGGGGACCAAGTACCTCGCGAAGGGCCAACTTGCCAAGAACACACGGGTCTACTGGTCCTGCAACCGGGGTTCGACCGGCAGCGGGACGTCCTGGGGTTACGTGCTGGTGAAGTCCGGTGCCAACAAGGGCAAGTCGGGCTGGGTGTACCGGACTTACATCAACACGCCGATGCAACTTGACTGACGAAGCCGATGCCGATCCCCGACAGGGAATCCAGGCCCTACACGGCGTGGAGTATCTGCCGCCTCGTCTCCCGTCCAGGACCGACGGTCCGGAGTAGCGCCCTCCATGCAGATTTCCCGCATCGACCCTCGGCGAGCCTCCGTACCTACCTCAGGGCTCGGCGTCGAACAGATCGGTGCGTCTCAGCAGACTGCGGCGCCTTCGAGATCCCGGCAGGCCCGAAAGCCGCCTCCGTGGAGCGCACACAGGGCTGAGGCATGGAGCCCCCTCGAATGGCCCGTGAAGAGCTGATCAGACCTCCGCGCACCAGGTGCCGGGGGGAAGAGCGCTGTGGGAGGAAGAGCACCCGATGACGAAGAAGGGCATCGGCTCGGATGCCGCTGGTCAAAACCGCGGCTCGCCGGCGGGGAGCCCGGACCTCATACGCGAGCCCGCGTCTGCACTATCGCAGTTGCCGGCTTCCTCGCTGCTTTTCCCTCCCACTCCGCTGGAGACGACCACGCGGGCAAATCAGGTCACGCTGACCCGAATTGCGTCTCTCGACGACCTCGACGAGGCCAACGCGATGCATTCCAGGTGCTCAGTGGAATCGCGCTTCGCTCGCTATCACGCCGCTCGGCGGGCCTTGACGCCCCAGGAGTGGTGGAGTCTCTGCGACCTGGCCAACGGGACGACCTTGATCACGGTCCCGCTTGACGAACCGTCCCGCGTCATCGCCATCACCCACCTCCTGCGGACGCCAGTCCCGCATGTCCGCGAACTCGGCATCCTCGTCGAGGACTCCTGGCAGGGCCAGGGGTTGGGCACGGTCCTCGCCCACTACGCCGTGGACCTCGCTCGCACCCACACCCTCGACTGCCATGAGATCACGGCCATGACAGGAAGCGGCAACCGGCGGATGCTGTCCATCCTGCGGGGGCTGCGCGCTCGCGTGACGGGCCGGGACGGACCCACGCTGGACACCGTGATCCAGGTGGAGGCATAGGTCCATGCACCATGCCCTCCAACAAGTTCATGTGCGTCGTGATGCCGGAGCCAGCAGGGGCCGGCGGCACCGGGATCGCGGGCCTCACACACGCCCCCTCTTCTTCCGGTGCCGCCGGGGCAGCAGCCGACAGAAACGCGGTCCCGCGGCTCGGCGAACTCCACAGGACAGACCCAGCTCAGCGCGCGACCGGTCATCTCGGGGGGCTGACATCGAGCAGCACCGTCAGCTTGTTCCTGGCCAGCCACATGACGTATCCGACACCGATTGGGAGATCCTCCAGTGCCCCCGCTCCTCACCGATGCCCGACACGACATGCTCCTCGTTCTCGACGACGGCACGATCGCCTACGCTCGCGTAGCCACCGTCGAGGACCACCATCTCGTCGAAGATCTGCACGCACGGTGCAGTGTCGCGAGCCTCTTCGCGCGCTACGGAGGACGCCGTCCGGGATTTTCCTCCGCCGAGTGGCAGCACGTGGTGGAGGGCCCGCGCGGTCGTGTACTCCTCGTCACACCGGACAAGTCCGATCACGTCGTGGCCATGGCGTCGATGGTCGAGCATGCCCGCGCGCCGGAAGTGTGCGAGGTGTCGCTGCTGATCGCCGACAGTCCTGCGGATGCGTACCAGTCGCGCGGGCTCGGCACGGGCCTGGCCGACCTCGTCGCCGACCTTGCCCGCTACGCCGGATTCACGTCCCTCGCCGTAACGTTGCTGTGGACGAACTGGCGGATGCTGCTCATTGTCGAACACCTCGGCGGCCCGGTCCTGCCTCAGACCTCGTACGTGCGCAACATGGCGGTGCTCGGCTTGCTGCCGAACTCCGGCCTCGACGTGGCCGACGAGCTCGAATTCCGGATCGCGCTGTGAGGGCGGCTGCGCCCCCGGGCACCCGACGGTCCACGGTCGTCACCGACGACGGCGCCCGGCTGACGGTCTACACCGATGGTCCGTCACACGCCGGCGTGACGGCCATCCTCAGCCACGGATACCTGATGACCGCGGACGTGTGGCGCCTCCAGGCACGCGAACTGTCCGTCCGCGGCGTTCGGGTCGTCCGCTATGACCAGCGAGCCCACGGCACCTCGGACCCCGGCCACGCCGCTCTCACCATCGACCGGCTCGGCGCCGACCTCGCGCACGTCATCGAAGCGACCACACCCCAGGGTGCGATCGTCCTCGCCGGCCACAGCATGGGCGGCATGGCAGCCCTCACCGTTGCTGCCCGGCAACCGGAGCTCATCCGGCGCCGGAACCCCCATGTGGCCCTGATCTCGACGGCCTGCAGCAGAGCCCAGTTGGCGCCGGGCAACCACCCTCGCCACTGGATCAAGGCGGCAGTCCGTGCCAGTTACTCGTACCCCCTGTGCTGGATGCCGCCCGCCGCCGACGTCGTACGGCGTCGGCTCCCGAACCGTCACCCGTGGGCGCTGCGCCCCGAAGCACAGCACAATGGCGACATTCCGCCGCCGGGTCGGCAAGCTATCCGCCGTACGCCGACGGAGCAGATCGCCGAGCTGTGGCAGTCCCTGCGCACCTACACCACGGCAGATCAGCTTCACGCGCTCGACGCCCTCGACGACCAAGTCGAGATCATCACGGGCGAGCTGGACGACTGGATCCCCCTGTCCCAGACCCGTGAGCTGGCCCGGCAGCTACCCAACGCACGTGTCCACGCGCCCGTCGCGGGCGCCGGGCACCGACTGCCCACCAACAGGTTCGGCCACGCCGCGGTGACCCAGGTTCTGAGCGGGATGGCCGAGGCCGCGCTCCGCGCGCCCGAATCCACGGCCGCGGCGCCGACGCGCCTTCGAGGCGTACTCACATGAGCCCCGCCCGCCAACAGCCGCCTTCCGCTGCCCCGTTGTCCATCCGGCTCGGCCCTGACACTGCGATGACCCTGCGGTTCATCGCCGAGCCGACAAGGCCCCGAAGGCGCCACCGAAGCCGCGTTCAACATCTCCACGGTCCCGCCGAACCCGGGCCACGGGCATCCTCCGGTTCCGGAAAGCCCTCAGCGTAAGCAGGTCGGTCCGGGCCCACAGCGCCCACCGGCCTCACGGCGAGCCAGGCAATATGGCCCGGTCTGCAGCGATTTGCGCCACCTCACCCTTGGCCTTCTCGATCGTGTTGGATCGGAGAGCCCATGCAGCCGCACGCCCGCCGCGCCCTTGAGGGCTGGCACACGGCCTGGACCGCCCAGCAGGACGCCGCCCTGGTCGCCTTTGCCGCCGCATTCCCCGGCCTTGGACGAATGGAGCCCCCAACCGGCTGCTGTGATCCGCGCATGAAAGTCGAACGGCCCGGAGAAGCATCCGGCTTCGTATGCTTCGACGATCACGGCCGCGCCACAGTGGATTTCAGCGGAATCCCACAGAACACCCTCGGTGAAACACTCGAAGTCATCTTCGGACGCGGGTGGTTCGACGAAGGCCCCGATGGAATTGGCGCCGCTCCGCCCGGCACCTACAACTGGGACGACGACGCCACATACGCCGAATTCGAAATCAAGGTCGAGGCCGATGCCACGGCCTCGATCTGTATGTCGTACGTGACCGTGGACGAGGCAGTGGTGCTCCTGGACGAGTTGCAGACCCACCTGGTCGGGCGCACCGGCGGCCCCGAGGAATCGTAACGTCGCCTCGCTCGGGCCTGCGCTCGTGCAAGGGGTGTGCGGGCGGAGCCATTCAGCGTTTCCAGATTCCGGTCAGACGTTCCGGAGCAGGTGTCCGAGCCTCCGCGTTCTCTCGCCATGCCGCCGTGAACGGGAACTCGTTGTCCAGCCAGAGCACTCCGGCCAGCTCCGAAGGCATCGTCCACCGGGGCGGCTTCCCGGGCTGGAACTCGATGGGGCTGTGGATGAAGGTGTCTCCGAAGTTGAACTGCACCGTCACCGTGGGTCTGCCGTTCAAGAGACAGTCCAGCTGTTCGATGCCCAGGCCTGTGAACTTGTCGGCTCCGGCGGCGACGATGAGCGGCAGGCCCGTCTCGTTGGCCAGGGCCCGGTACTTGCTGACCTTCTCCTCGATGCCTGCAACCAGCGGCTGGGCCGAGACGACTCCGGGCAGGCCGCTGGGCGGGGACAGGATCGCACGCATCCCGGGCACGCGCATTGTGGAGCCCGTCTGCGGATCGGCCATCAGGAGAAAGGTGTAGCCCTGGCTGGCGAACTGCACCTGATGTAGGGGGGACAACAGGTAGCGCCGCAGGTCCAGGGCGATCTTCTTCGCTGTGCGCGCGTCCGGCGGATTCAGAGGGCGGTCAGTTGGGCCGGCCACGGTCAGCACCACGGGCACGGGGATCTCCTTGACCCGCTCGACCAGGTCGTGCCACGCCTTCATCCTCCCGTACAGCTCTTTCGACGGGCTGTGCGTCAACACCTCGACCAGGGCGACCGGCCGGCCTTCGTCGTCGAGCACGGTCCAGTCCGGTGTCTTCGTGCCCCACAGTCGTTCGTACTCCACGTGGAGACCCGACGCCCGGAGCGCCTCGCCGGCGGCGAGTTCGATGTGATCGCTCCAGAAGTTCTGGTCTTTCCAGAGGTTCCTCGCGTACGTGTCGGCGTGCTTGTCCGGCAGCAGGGCGAGCTGCGTGTCGAGCCATGCCCGCCACGGGCCGTATTCGTCTTCTACGGCGAGGTCATACGAGAGGGGCCGCCCCTCGGGGCGGCGGTGGCCGTATCGGCTTTTCTGTTCGGCCACGAAATCGGGGCCGAACCGGCGATTCGGCAGATCGGTCGTCATAGGAGTGGATTATGAATCCTCGCGCCCTTGTGCCGCACCCGAGTTGACAGTAGGTCCGGCCCCATCCATGTCTCCCGATCCACGTAGCCGTGTTCAGGTTGCTGTCTGTGTCCAGCCCTCCGGTCGGCGAAGAGCGATGTCGAATATGGCACCCATTCACAACAAGCCAGGTAAAGCGCGTCGGGGTTGATGCACTCGGCCGGGTGCGGGTGGTGTCCCTCCCGGCTATCGAGTATGGGAGGCCGCAACGAACTCCGCGCAAGGTCGGCCGCCCGGTTTTTCTCCGCTCCTGCGTCACGGAGAAAAACCAGCCGTCCTCCCCTGCACTCCGTCCGACGGCCCCCCAAATCTCTCTTCGCCGGGAGGGGCCGGGGGCCGATCTCCACGGCAACGCCCGCGCGGGGCCGCGCCCGTCACCCGACCGCGACACACGAGACCAGACCGCACCAGACAACGCCCCCCCACATCCATATCTGCCCAGCCCAGAGCCCCTTTTCCGATTGACCACGACACCCGCAAAAGGTAGATTTACCTATGTCGAACAAGGGGCAGGGCAAGCCCCGGAACCCACTCGCGGATCAGGAGATCCCATGGACCTCAACCACTTGACGCAGCCGCTCCAGCTCAACGACACCACACAGCTCAAGGCGGTCTTCGACCCGGCCCTTCGCTACTTCTCGGCGCAGCTCTGGAAGGACGGCGAGCCGACCGGACTGCTCGGCATGGTCGGCCAGTTCACCCACCCCGACGACGTACTGGACGCGGTCGACGAGTTCCTCACCGAGCACGGCGAGAGCCCGCTGACGGAGTCGCAGATGGGGCAATTCGCCGGGATGCTGATCATGGCGAAGGGCGGGCCGGACGCCGCGATGCTCCAGCTGGCCATCGAGAACCCGTCCAGCGTCCTCCTCTTCTGACTCACGGCCCCGTCCGGGCGCAGGGCTGTCGCGCCGCCCTGCCCCCGGACGCGGGTCCCGACCGTCGGCGTGGCGCTCCTGCCCGCGAGACGCGTGTGCCGACGGCGCCTCCCCAGCCCGAATCCCCACCGGAATCGAAGGGATCAGTCAGACCTTGCATACTCCCGCAGACATCGCGCAGCTCGCCGCCGGGATCCTCGGCGGCACCTGGGCGGCCGAGCGCGGCCCCCGAGGGGCCAACGGTCGCCTGGCAGCTCCCGGGACGGACGTGTTCACCCTTCACTTCGACGACCACGGTCATCTGCGTCTGGAAACCGTCTTCGGCGGCTCCGGCGAGATCGCCCGATTCCCCGGGCCGACAACCGGCGACGCCGAGACGATCGCCCGAGACGTCGCCCAGGCCATCCGCCAGCACCTGGCCAACGGTGAAGGCGAGCTGGGCGCCGCGCTGTACCGGGAGCTGAACCTGGGGGCGCACTTCTCCTGCGCGGACTACAGCGACCTGGAGATGCCCTGCCACCCCAACGTCACCATCGCGGGGGCCGCCTGCTTCTTCTACGTCGACGAAGCCGGAGTGGCTCGGATCTCCGCCCACATGGACGGGCTCACCGAGATCGGCACCCGGATCTGGGGCGAGGACGCCGTACCCCTGCGGATCACGCTCGACGGCGGAGTCGTGTTCTCCTCCACCGGTACGTGGGTGGTCCAGTTCCAGCACCCCGAGGACGGCGGGGACGACGGTGTATGGGAGTACGTGATCCCCGCGGAGGAGGCCCCGACCGAGGCGTCGGCCCGCGCCGTCGCCACGGAGCGGTTCGTGTCCGACATCAACTCCCACGAGAACGCGGATGCCTGGCACGGCAGCACGATCCGCAGCGTGCGATTCACGGCTCAGCCCCGGTGACGTGAGGTTGCTCCGCCCGCAACCGGCTATCGGTCGGCCCTGAACAGCTCGGCGGCCCCCTGTCTGACGCACGCCGGGGCCTCCCGGATGCCGCCCGCCTCCCGCGCGGGCGGCATCCTCCCGAGTCCAACACCTTTTCCTCGGTGGAAAGTTCGGTTCACCCCCGTGAGGGTGTGCGCCGTGCAGTGCCGGGGCCGCGCTCGGCAGAGCGCAGATTCATCTACGTCGTATCAGGGGGCAGGGCAAGGCCCCCGGAACCCACCTTCGGCAAGGGGACTACACGTATGGGTGCCCACAGCCCGCAACTGCAACTCGACCTATGGCAAGAGCCTCCCCCCGCTGCGGTCGACGTCAAGCCGACGACCGTGCTCTCTTATGGGCTGGGAGCTGATTCCACACTCGTCCTGATCGAAATGCTGCGCGACCCTGTCAGCTACGGCCTGGAGCCGGATCTCTCCGACCTGATTGTGATCACGGCGACGGTCGGATCGGAGTGGGCGGACACCGTCAGGCTCGTCGAGGACCACGTATTCCCTCTCCTCCGGCGCCATAGGGTCAGGTACATCCAGGTCGCGCGGTGCGGCCCGTACGAGGCGGACGGCTGGGAAGTCCTCGCGGATTCCCGCGAGCCGCGGCGCTTCGTCCCGCGGGGCCGCTGGACCCTGATGGACGAGCTCTCCGTCAACGGCACGGTCGTCCAGGCCGCCGGCGGGAACTCGTGCTCGTTGAAATACAAGGGCTGGCCGCTGGACCAGTGGGGGCTGGCGGAGTTCCCCGACCGGCCGTTCCGGAAGATCGTCGGCTACCACGCCCGCGAGCACAAGCGCGCCCGCACCTACGACGGATGCCAGCACACGGACAACCTCAAGGCCCGACGGACCATCTGCACCGTCGAGTACCCGCTCATTGGGCAGGGCTGGGACCGCGACATCGTGGAGGCCCGGCTGTTCACCGAATTCGGTTTCCTGTGGCCCAAGTCCTACTGCACGTTCTGCGTTTACTCAGGCTCCTGTTCTGCCCAGCCTGCCCATCTGGCGCGCCTGCGCGACCACCTTGAGCAGGCTGTCGAGGTACTGGCGCTGGAGTACACGTCGATGGCGCTGAACGAGAACGGCTCCTTCTACCCGAAGGGCACCCTGTACGAGCTCGTCGCCGGGGACGGCAACACCGCGGCGCTGCGGGCACTGGACGGCCACTTGGCGTCGGCGGAATGGGCGCTGTACCGAGTACGGCGTGTCTTCCCACCAGCTCGCACCGGCAGCTGCCGGGAACGGCACGGTGACTCCTGCCCCTCGCCGTGGCCTGGCTGCCTCGATCCGGACACCGGCGAGCGGACACCGCCGTGCGTGCAGTGGCACGGACCCGCCTGCCGCGACCCGCAGCCGGGTTGCCGCGACGCGTCCCGGAAGGGGAAGGCGAGCAGGTCCGTCGAGGTCGTGATCACGGGAACGCATGCGCAGGTCGCCGACCTCATGCGCCGTCGCGCGCAGGAAGGCGGCGAGCATGTCGAGAAAAGCGCCCTGCACCCCCTCGGCCACCTCCGCAGCCAGACCCTCTCGCGCGGCACCCGTTTCCCCAGCGTCGAGGAGTTCCACGCGATCGCCCCCAGCGGCGTGATCGCGAAGCAGAAGAAGAACTTCGAGGAGCTGTGGCGCACCACCTGCCGACAGCTCCGACTCCCCGCCTGATCCCGCAAACGGCACTCCCGGCCCGCCGATCCGCCGCCGTGGCGAGCCGGCCGGGGCAACCCGTCTTCCCGGCCTTTCGAGTGTGGGGCCCTCGGCGGGAGGGGTGCAAGGACGGGCTCCGCCGCGATTTCGCTCCACACCTGTTTGCCGCCGCTCACGGGGAGGGTGCCCCAG